>CAIXUF010000176.1 GCA_903922535.1 Candidatus Hydrogenedentota bacterium | reverse complement strand
ACGTTCACGATAGCGCCATAATCCGCATATTCCACCACGCCATCGCGTGCCTCAGACCGCCGTTGCGGGCGAATCGCGGCGGAAAGTCTAGTGGCGTGGAGGTTGCTGTCGAGCCGTGCCCGGCGCTGACAGCACTGACAGACGCGCAGAGATCCGCATTTGAATTCTATCCCGGGTTCCGGTGGGGACCAACGCGAAGCAGGAGATAACCGGAGGGAAGCTCCGGAAAGGTGTTGTTTATTGAAGTCCTTTCAATGCTGACACGGGTTCCACATTCAACCCGCTTCGGGGTTGATGGGCGTTTCGCTGCCTTACCGGTGGTTCCCTTCGGTCACCACCGGCTATTCGTATTCTTCCCCTGTGGGGAAGGAGGACGCTACCCGACAATGCGTCTTCACTCAGGTCTCTGGCACACCGTTGACTTTCGGCGAGAGCAGGGAAGAAGGACGCCCCCGGCAATGCAGCTTCACCCCGTTGTTGCCTGAAACAATTCCCCTCAGTCTTGTCTTTGACCGGCACCCACGCCACACAATCTTCAAAGACGGGCCATTCGCACAGTTTCCTTGTCCGGCGGTTAAGGTGTCGGGCACAGATTGAATGTCCGCCAATTCCGTGTTAGAATTTGGAGGATAGGGGTACTGTGACCGTTTCGCGTGAAACACGGTGGCATGCGCTGCCCAAAGGCATGAGATTGTTGAAATGGCGATGATGTGGCCTGCGGCCGAATCAGGCAGGGCAAAGGACACCAAGCGGCTCGGCGAGTTGCTGATGGCGGAGCGCATCATCACGGCCGCGCAGTTCGCCGAGGCTGCCCGCGAACAGAGCGAAACAGGCGGCTATATCGGCCAAATCCTTGTAAAAAAGGGATTTGCCACAGATCAGGCAATAAGTGAATACCTTGTCCGGCAACTCAAAATACCGCGTCTTTGCCTGCTCGACTACGACATTAACGACAAGGTGCTCCGCCAGATTCCGGAAGATGTCTGCCTGCGCCTGCGTCTCATGCCGATTGACAGGCTGGGCCGCATTCTGACCGTCGCCATGGTGGATCCCCTTGACAAGGGGGCGCTCGAAGAGGTTCAACTGCTCTGTCCGGACGTGCGCATCAAGCCAATTCTGTGCGACTGGGACCATTTTGAGATAGTCAGCAAACGCCTCTTCGGCAAGGCCCCCAAAAAACCCGAATACTATGCCGCATTGCGCATGAAAACCTCGGAAAAGGAGGGCGAAAAGCCTTCCGAATCCGCTGAAGCGTTCCAGCCGGAAGTGGCCGACTTTCTGGTGCCGCCGGAATCATCCAATGAGGCGGCCGGTGCGCCGGCGGACGCCCCGCAGGGGGGATCCTATGGCCTGGTCAGGGGCGTCGCCCCCGAGCCCGCCTTCGTCCCCTCGGCCGAATCGGTTGCCATGGGGGATCTCGCCCTGCGGATTGAATCGTCAGTCCAGGACTCCATGCGCATGGTCGCCGATGAATTCCGCCGTGTAAGCGCGGATCTCCGGACGAATTTCGAGGGCGTCCGTCCCCACAGGGAGACTGCCCCCCCCGGCGGTCCCTCCGCCGAGGACGTGCGCAACCTTGCCCGCGGCATCCAGGAGGGCGTGGGCGAGGTCATGGCCGAGGCCATGGCTTCCCTGGGCGCGGAATTGAGGGCCATCTCCAGCCAGCGCGCCGGGGGCGGAGAGTTCAGGGGCACGACCCCGGCTGAACTCGCCGAGGCGATGCGGCAGACCCTGGGGCCGGTGCTTGAGTCTTCCATCTCCAATTTGGGCAGGGAACTGCGCGATGCCCTGTCCGCGCGGCAGGCGTCCCTGCCCGAGATCCCGCCGCCCCCGGACTGGGGAAAAATCACCGGGGCCATCCGGGAAAGTGTCGGCAGCACCGTTGAGGAAGCCATGGCCGCGATGGCCGTCCAGATAAAGTCGGTCTTTGTCCAAAAGGAAGCCGAGGGGGCGGAGGGGCAGCGGCACGACATCACCCTGCTTACCGAACAACTGCGTGAAACCATGGCCGAAGCGATCTCGGACCTGCGCGAGGCGCGGCAGAGTCCCATGGCCGGTGTCCTGCCCGGACTGCCGGAGACCCAAAGGACGCAACGGGCCGACAATACGCAGCAATCGCAGTTGGCCCAGATCGCCGAAGCCTCCATGCAGTCCGTCCGGCAGACCACGGAGCTGCTCGAAAGGCACATCGTCTCCGAGGGGAACCGGCGCGACCTGCATCATGGGCGGCGCGCCCGGCACGCTTCCGTCGCCCCCTTTGGGGGCGGGGGCGCGGAAACGCCCCTCACGCCGGAGGCGCTCGAGGCGGACAGCAGGCTGCTGGATGCGCTTGACTCGGAAACCCCGCTTGAGTCCCTCACCTTTGCCAATTTCTTCCCCGGCACCGTGAACGAGTTCACCCACAAGGTGGGCCAGGCCGTTGCGGCGGCACCCGGCGGAGAATACAACCCCTTCTTCCTCTACGGCCACGTGGGCACGGGAAAGACCCATCTTGTCAGCGCCATAGGAAACGCGATCCTTTGCGGCGAGGGCGGCGGGAAAGCCCGGCCGTCCAGGGTCGGCTATGTCTCCGCGAGTCATTTCGCGCGCCGCCTGGCCGAGGCGACCATTGAGAACGCGCAGGACGCCTTTCGCGAGAACTACTGCCACTGGGACGCGCTGATCCTTGACGACATACAGTTTCTCGGCGGGAGGGTTGACGCGCAGGAGGAGTTCTTCCACATATTCAACGCGCTGTACCAGCAGGGGCGCCAGATCGTCATTGTGGCGGACAAGGCGCCGGATCGCCTTGGACTGCTCGAGCAGCGCCTTGTGTCGCGGTTTGCAAGCGGCATCGTGGGCGAGTTGAAGGCCCCCGAATGGGGCACGCGCATGAAGATCCTGCACCACCATGTGGAACAGGGCGGCGTGCCCGTGCCCGAAGAGATTCTGTCCCTTATCGCCATGCGGGTTCCCAGTGACGTGCGCAAAATGACGGGCGCGCTGCGGAAGATCGCGGCTTTTGCCAAACTTGTCGGAAAGGGCATCACAATCGAGATGGCCCAGGAAATACTCAGCCACCTTGGGGTGGATGAGGCGGCCTGAGGTCCCGCCAGGGGCCGCGCTCGGCCGGGAAACCAAACATGAAACTGCAAAAAAAAAGACTTGAGGACATGCTGCTCACCGAGGAACTGGTCACCCCGGAGCAGATCCGTGAGTGCATGCAACTCCACCGCCACAGCGGCCAGAGCCTCCAGCAACTGCTGGTGGAAAAGGGCTATCTGCAGGAGGAGGACCTCGTCATCACGCTCAGCGAGCACCTGGGCGTGCCGCACATCCGCGTCGCCAACTACAACATTCCAAAAGAAATCCTCGCCCACGTTCCCGAGGCCCTCGCCCGGCAGTACCAGATGCTTCCCGTGTCGCTGACCGGCGAGGTGCTCACCCTGGCCATGGCCGATCCGCTGAACATCATGGCCGTGGACGATCTGCGCCGCATCACCAACCACGAGGTCGAGCCCGTTGTTGCCATGATGACCGAACTGCGGGAGGCCATCAACCGGCACTACGGCGGCGACAAGGCCGACAACATCTTCCGGACCATCGCCCGCAGGGACGCCGAAAAGGAGGAGGACCTCACCGAACTCCGCCCCGGGGATGAAATTGAGGACGTGTCGCTCCTGGAAACGGACGTTGAGGCCGAGCCCATCAAGCAGTTGACCCGCCTGCTTCTCTTCAACGGCCTCGAACTTGGCGCCAGCGACGTTCACATTGAGCCCTTCGAGAAGATCGTCCGCGTGCGCTACCGCGTGGACGGCTCCCTTGAGGAGGGCAAGGGCCCCCCAAAGAACCTCCAGGGCAACATCATCGCCCGGCTCAAAATAATGGCCGGCTGCCGCATCGACGAGCACCGCCTCCCCCAGGACGGCCGCTGCCGCCTCAAGTACAAGGGCCGCGAAATTGACTTCCGCGTCGCCTTTCTCCCCTGCCGGCACGGTGAGAAGGTCGTGCTGCGCGTGCTCGACCAGGGCAACCTCACGCTTGACCTGGAGAAGCTGGACTTTGAACCGCAGCCGATGCGGGCCTTTGGGGAGGCGCTCAAACTCCCCCACGGGATGATTCTGCTCACCGGGCCCACGGGTTCGGGCAAAACCACCACCCTGTACAGCGCGCTGCACAAGCTGAACCAGCCGGACACAAATGTCGTGACGGTCGAGGATCCGATCGAGTACGAACTCTTCGGGGTCAACCAGGTGCAGGTGAAATCGCAGATAGGCTTCACCTTTGCCGAGGCGCTGCGCCAGATCCTGCGCCAGGACCCCGACGTGGTGATGGTCGGCGAGATCCGCGACGGCGAGACCGCCGACGTGGCCGTCAAGGCCGCGCTCACCGGGCACCTCGTGCTGAGCACCCTGCACACCAACGACGCCGCGGGCGTCTTTCCCCGCCTCATCGACATGGGGGTGGAGCCCTTTCTCGTGATGACTTCCGTGGCACTGGCCGCCGCGCAGCGCCTGCTCAAGAAGGTCTGCACCGAATGCAAGGAGCCCATTGACGTCCCCCGGGACGCGCTGGAGCGCTTCCAGTACACGCCCTTTGACTACATTCCGAACCCCCAGTTCGTGCATGCCCAGGGATGCACAAAGTGCAAGAGCACCGGCTACAAGGGCCGCACCGCCGTGATTGAGGTCATGCTCAACGTGTCCGAACTGCAGCCGCTGGTGCTCAAGCGCGCCTCCGGAAACGAACTCAAGGACATGGCCATCCGGCTCGGAATGAAATCCCTGCGGCAGAACGCCCTGGCCAAGGCGGCCCGCGGCGTGACCTCGCTGCAGCAGGTGTTGGATCACACTATCGCGGACTGAATTCCAGCCCGCCACGGACGCAGTCGAACCGGGAGCAATGCATGAACACGCCGAGCATCAAAGCCCTGCTGACGAAGATGATTCAACAGGGCGCAAGCGATCTGCACATCGTCGTCGGGAACCCGCCCGTGCTGCGCATAAACGGCTCGCTGGAGCCCATGCAGGGCTACGAGCGCCTCACGCCCAACCAGACGCAGGAACTCATCTACAGCGTCATGAACGAGGACCAGGTGGCCGAGTTCGAGGCGGACAAGGAATGCGACATGTCCTTCGGCATCGAGGGGCTGAGCCGGTTCCGGCTGAACGTCTACCGCGACCGCGGCTCGGTTGTGGCCGCTTTCCGCTCCATCCCCATAGACATCCTCAGCTTTGAGAAGTTGGGGCTGCCCCGGGTGGCCGCCGATCTCGCCTACCGCCCGCTGGGCCTTGTGCTCGTGTGCGGCCCGACCGGCTCGGGAAAGTCCACCACGCTCGCCTCCATTATCGACAAGATAAACTGCGAGCGGAAATGCCACATCATCACCATCGAGGATCCCATCGAGTACCTGCACACACACAAGATGTCGGTGGTGAACCAGCGCGAGATCAACTCGGACACGAAAAGCTTCTCCGGCGCGCTCAAACGGGTGCTCCGCCAGGATCCCGACGTCATCCTCATCGGCGAAATGCGCGATCCCGAGACGATACAGGCCGCCCTCACCGTCGCGGAGACGGGCCATCTCGCCTTCGCGACGCTTCACACCAACGACGCGCTGCAAACCATCTGGATAACACCAACTCCGGCCTGGCCGACAAACTCAGGAGAGATATACTGCAGCGCTCCGGGAGAATAAATTCTTACCGGCGCGCCAATATCATTCGATAGATTATCGTCCTTACTGGCTT
>CAIXUF010000175.1 GCA_903922535.1 Candidatus Hydrogenedentota bacterium | reverse complement strand
GAATTCAGAATCCAGGAGTCAGAATCCAGAAGAGAACGGGATTTAACATGGATATGCAGGATGGACAGGATGGGGCAAATGGGGCAGGCGCATCTGGAAAGCTGGAAATCAGGAAGAGGGATGGGGCTGGTTACGGAAGGCACAAGAGGCACGAATTCGGACGGTAGACTCCCTGCGGGGGCTTGGTTATAATGCATGTCGCCTTGGCTTGGGCCGAGGAGGGTTCCATTTCCCGATCATTTATATAAACGCAACAGGAGGCGCAGCGCTATGGCATCGGCACAGTTCCATCATTACGGGGTTCCCACGACTGAAAAGCAGCCCAATGAAACCTACCTTGAGGGGGCGAAGGTGTTCATCACCGACCCCGAGGCGCACCCGTTCCGGCTGGAGTTTCTGCGCTTTGAGGCGGACACCCCCATGCCGCCGGAACTGTGCAACGGCCCGCATGCGGCGTTCCTGGTGGAGTCGCTGGACGCGGCACTGGTCGGCCAGAAGGTGCTGATTGAGCCGTTTGACGCCACGCCGGAACTGCGCTGCGCGTTCATTACGTTCGGCCCGGCACTCATTGAGGTGATGGAAAAACGCAAATAGGACACCGGCCCGGCGTTTTGCCGGTCCAAAGGAGGGAGTATCAGGTTATGGCCATGAAGAAACTGTTGAACAAGCCGGAAAACCTTGTGCAGGAACTGCTTGAGGGCTTTGTCCTGGCCAATCCGGGCAAGGTCAAACTGGAGGGCACCAATCTGGTGGTGCGCGTCGCGGCGAAGTCGAAGGACAAGGTGGCGCTGGTGACGCTGGGCGGCAGCGGCCATGAGCCCGCGCTGAGCGGGTTCGTGGGTGAGGGCATGCTCGACATCAGCGTGCCGGGCGAAATCTTCGCCGCGCCGGGACCGCCGCGGGTGATTGAGGCGCTGCGCGCGGCCAATCGCGACGCGGGTGTGCTTTTTGTCGTGCTGAACCATGCGGGCGACGTCATGTCGGCCAATCTTGCGATGGGCATGGCGAAAAAAGAGGGCCTGAACGTGCGCATGGTCCTGACGCACGAGGACATTTCGGGCGGTCCGCGCGAGACGCCGGACGAGCGCCGCGGTTTGGCGGGCGCACTGGCGGTCATCAAGGTGGCGGGCGCGGCGGCCGAACAGGGCCGCTCTCTGGACGAATGCGTTGCCGTTGCCGAGCGCATGGAGGCCAATATGGCCACGCTGGCGCTGGCCGTGTCGGGTGCGACGCACCCGAGTACGGGTGAGGTGATTGCGACCATCGCCGACGACGTTATGGTTGTGGGCATGGGCCAGCACGGCGAGGCCGGCGGCGGCACGCAGCCCCTCAAGTCGGCGGACGAGACCACGGACATCATGTTGTCGGCGCTGCTGGAGGACCTCCAGGCGAAGGCGGGCGACGAATTCCTCGTGATGCTCAACGGCGTCGGCGCGACCACGCTGATGGAACTGTACCTTGTGCTGCGGCGCTGCGGGCAGATCCTCGAATCCAGGGGCATGAAGATGGCCCGCACGCTGGTCGGTGAAATCCTCACCGTGCAGGAAATGGGCGGAGTTCAGATGTGCATCGGCCGGCTTGACGACGAACTCAAGGCGTTGTGGGATGCCCCGTGCAACTCGCCCGTGCTGGTGTTGAAGTAAGGGCCGCGCGGTGATGGACGCCATCGGCTGCACAGAAATGGCCGCGATGCTGCGCGGCGCCGCGGAACAGATCCGCGAAAACCACGAGTTGCTGGGCAAACTCGACTCCGTGGGCGGCGACGGCGATCACGGCACCACCATGGTGCGCGCCATGGCCAAGCTCGAGGCGGCCGTGGACGGCGCTGCCGGGAAAGACCTCAAGTCCCTGCTCTATGACGTGGGCTGGGGCATTCTCGGCGTGGACGGCGGCGCGACCGGTCCGCTGCTGGGCATGTTCTTCATGGGCATGTCCGAAGCGGCGGAAGGCAGCGAAACGCTTGATGCGCTTGGCCTCACGGACGCGTTTGAGGCGGGAGTTGCCGGGGTGCGGGCCCAGACCAAGGCCCAGCCGGGCGACAAGACCATGGTGGACGCGCTCGTGCCGGCCGTGATGGCGGCGGGCTGCGCCGCCGAGGATGGCGGGGACATTCAGTTGGTGCTGCACGATGCGGCAACAGCGGCGGCGGCGGGTGCCGCGGCAACCAAGGACATGCAGGCGCGGTTTGGCCGCGCCCGCAGCATTAAAGAACTTAGCATTGGAACCCCGGATGCGGGCGCGACTTCGGTGTCGCTCATTTTCGCGGGTTTCCTGAAAGGAGTGGAAGCAAATGCCTGATGCAGACAAACCCCAGGGCGGCGGCGACGAGAAGAACTACGGAATCGGCATTCCCATGGAAACGCCGGGCTTCTTTCTTAAAGGGTCGGCCCACCTCAACTGGGGCATGAAGAACCGGCTGTCGCAGATCTTCAACCCCAAGTCGGGCCGCACCGTGATGCTCGCCTTCGACCATGGCTACATCATGGGCCCGACGACGGGCCTGGAGCGGATCGACCTGGTTGTGCCGCCGCTCATTCCGTATGTGGACTGCCTGATGTGCACGCGCGGCGCGCTGCGCTCCAGCATCGGCCCCGAGGTGCGCAAGCCCGTCGTGATGCGGTGCAGCACCGGCGCGACCGTGTTGAAAGAACTGAGCAACGAGGTCATCGGCGTGAGCATCGAGGAGGCGCTCGCGCTGAACGCGGCGGCCGTTACGGACCAGGCATGTATCGGCGCCGAGTACGAGCGCGAAACACTGGAGAACCTGTCCTACCTGATCAACGAAGGCGCCCAATACGGGATGCCGGTCTTGGGCGTCACGGCGGTGGGCAAGGAAATGGCGCGCGATGCGCGCTATCTCGGCCTGGCCTGCCGCGTTATCGCCGAACTGGGCGTTCATTTTGTGAAGACTTACTACTGCGAGCCGGGCTTTGAAGAGGTGGTTGCGGGCACGCCCGTGCCGGTCGTCATTGCGGGCGGCAAGAAGCTGCCCGAACTCGACGCGCTGAAGATGGCCTACAAGGCCATTGACCAGGGCGCGATGGGTGTGGACATGGGCCGCAACATTTTTGCCGCCGAAGACCCCGCCGCGATGGCGCAGGCCGTGGGCGCCGTGGTGCACCAGTTGTTCAAGCCGGAACAGGCTTTTGAACTGTACAATGATTTGAAGAAGGAATAACCCTGGGCCACATCCCCCTAAATCCCCCTTCAAAGGGGGACTTAAGACGGCAGGCCTTCCAGGGTTTTGAAGATTGCGTGGTTCTAACGCGCCCGGCGGGCGTTGAAACAAGGAGGTTTATCATGGAAATCAGCAGACGCACGGTGTTGACCGGTCTTGCCACTGCGGCGGCGGGTTCAATTCTTGCGGGCTCCGCCGAAGCGGCGGAAACAAAGGCTCCAGCAATGAAGAAATATCGGAACGAGGACTTTTACACGGCCGACGGCAAGTTCGACCAGGACAAGGCCAAGCAGGCCTATTACGAGATGTTCGAGGCCTTTGGCTATCCCATTTACCCGCGCCTCAAGACGGCCGAGTTCTGGGTGGCCGAGTTCGGCCTGGGCAAGTTCACCGAGGTGGGCATGGCCGGCATCTTCTGGCTCAACGAGAAGGAAGGCAACTATTTCGGCCATGAGATCTACCTCCTCCCCGGGCAGATGATCCCCGAACACAAGCACGTGAAGACCGCCAACGCCGGTCCGAAGATGGAAGGCTGGATGCCGCGTTATGGCTGGATCTACATCTACGGCGAAGGCACGCCGACGCCGGGTGTCGAGGCGCGCATCCCCGCGTCGCACAAGGAGTGCGCCGTGGCCCGCACCGAGAAGAAACTGATGCCGGGCGAGGTCGGCACGCTGGCCGGCGCCGAGCAGTGGCACTGGATGCAGGCGCCCGAGGGCGCGATTGTCACCGAGTACGCCACCTATCACGACGGCACGGCGCTGCGGTTCACCCACCCCAAGGCCAAGCTCTAAAGCGATTTGCTTGCCGGGCGGGGTTTTCCCGCCCGGCATTTTGTTGATGTGCAGAAACCGCCCTTTTTTGACTGCGGTGGCCATGCCGCCGCTTTTCCTTGCCGTGGTGTGAGTGTGGCTTTCACAAAAGAAAGCGGCGGCATGGCCACCGCAGTCAAAATCAGGCATGCAATGGTTATTGGGCCGCTTGGTTGGAATACTGCCAATTCCTTACGGTTTTCCGGGCTGGACGAATGGAGTCGATCATGAATTCTCGAGTTGTTTCCCTGGCGCTTTGCGTCGCATTCCCCGTCACTGCATTCCTTGTGCTGGGCGCCTGCCCCGTTGTTTGCGGCCAGGATGGGTCCGCGGTGTACGCCAAGGGCGCGACATGGCAGCAGACCATGCACGACACCCGCGCGAACTACCAGGCGTGGCGCGCGGCGCAAACGGGCGGCACCGCGATCACCTTCGGCACCTGGTGGACGGTCGAGCCGGTTCCAACGATCTCCTTCTCGGACGTGGTGTTTCCCGAGCTGGCGGTTGACTTGGAGGCCAAGGGCCTCGACGGCAAGAAGGTGTGGACGCGGCACAACGAATTTGTGGACGGATTCACGAACGCGCTGCCGGGCGGCAACGGCCCCGCCGCCACCTATCTGTACCGCGTAATCACCGCCGCCGCTCCGACAACGATCAAGGTTGGTCTGGGCAGCGACGACGGGCTGGCTGTATGGCTCAACGGGACGCAGGTGATCGCCCGGGACGTGGCCCGTCTTGTGGCGCAGGATTCCGACACCGTCGACCTGCCGCTCATGGCCGGGGAGAACAAGATTCTGTTCAAGGTGTTCAACCAGTCCGGGGGCTGCGGTTTCTACTTCAGCCTGCTGGGCGATCCGATCGCGGGACTGTGGGGCCAGATGGTTCGCGATTTCCCCGCGGAATCGAACTGGTTGATGCGCGACGCCTCCCACGAGGCGCTGCTTTCCTGGTTCATCAACCAGGATGTGAAAGAAATTGAAAAGGGGGTTGTCGGCCGCGTACTGGGCACGACCGGCGATGCGGGCGAGCCGCTCCGCAAGGAATTGGCCGCGCTGGATTCCAGCTCCGGAGATGATCCGGCCTGGCTCGACCTGTACGTGAAGTCCTGCAGGTTCCGCACGAATGTGACGGACCTGCAGCGGGTGAATTGCACGGCGCTGCGTCTCGCCGTTGAGGATCTGGCGAAGACCTATCCGGACACATACAAGAACGCACAGGCACTGCTTGATCGCATTGACGTCTTCGACAAGCGCATGCCCGAAATCCAGCAGACGCTGGTCCGCAATCCGGACGAGGCGCGTCCGGCCATCGAAGAAATGTTGGCCCTTCAGCGCGACGCGCTGCTGCCCAATCCGCTGCTGGATTTTGACCGGCTCCTGTTCGTGAAGCGCGGCGAGGGCAACCTTGGACTGCCGCAGAACTGGCAGGGCAACTGCGCCATGTCGTCCAAGGGCTATGACAACGAGATCGATGTGCTGTCGCCCGTGCGGCCCGACGGCGAGATGAAGACCTTCTACAAGCCCGAAGGCGGCGCGTTTGTGGGCGACGTTGATCTCAACTTCGACGCAGACAAAATGCTTTTCTCCATGATTGGCAGCCATGACCGCTGGCAGATTTGGGAGATCCTGGCCGACGGCACCGGGCTGCGGCAGGTCACGAAGGGCGAGGAACCCGACGTCGACAATTACGACGCCTGCTATTTGCCCGACGGACGGATTGCCTTTGACTCCACGCGTGCGTTCCAGGGCGTGCCCTGTGTCGGCGGATCCAACACGGTCGCGAATCTTTGCCGCATGGAGGCCGACGGCGGCAACACCCGCCAGCTTTGCTTTGACCAGGACCACGACTGGTGCCCCACCGTGCTGAACAACGGCCGGGTGATGTATTCGCGCTGGGAGTATTCCGACACGCCTCACTATTTCAGCCGCCTCCTGTTCAACATGAACCCCGACGGTACGAACCAGGCCGAGTACTACGGCAGCAATTCCTACTGGCCCAATTCTACGTTTTACGCGCGACCCATCCCCGGCGATCCAAGCAAGGTGGTTGCCATTATCTCGGGCCATCACGGCGTGCCGCGCATGGGCGAACTTATAGTCTTTGATCCGGGTGAGGGACGCCACGAGACCGACGGCGTCGTGCAGCGCATCCCCGGCCGCGGCAAGAAGGTTGAGCCGATCATCACGGACCAACTGGTCGACGGGGTATGGCCGAAATTCCTGCATCCCTATCCGCTCAGCGACAAGTACTTCCTCGTGTCGTGCAAGATGACTTCGGAGACCCCCTGGGCGCTCTATCTGGTCGATGTGT
>CAIXUF010000174.1 GCA_903922535.1 Candidatus Hydrogenedentota bacterium | reverse complement strand
GTGCTCAAGGACGCCGACGCCATCGCCTCGGTGACCCTGCCCGGCGGCAAACGGCTGGATGTGGAGCTGGTCGGTGCGGACGAGCGGTCCGACCTGGCCGTGCTCAAAGTGAAAGGGGACACCTCGGGCCTGCCCCACGCCATACTCGGCGACTCGGAGTCGCTGTTGATCGGCGAATGGGTCATCGCCATTGGCAACCCCTTCGGCAACATGATGCGCGACCCCCAGCCCAGCGTGAGCGTGGGCGTCGTGTCGGCCAACCACCGGCGCGTGAGCCGCGAGGTCGGCGGGGGGGACCGGCTGTACCAGGACCTGATCCAGACCGACGCGGCGATCAATCCGGGCAACAGCGGCGGGCCGCTGGTCAACGCGCGGGGCGAGGTGGTCGGGATCAACACCATGATCTTCAGCAACAGCGGCGGCTATCAGGGGCTGGGCTTCTCCATCCCCATTGCCCGCGTCAAGCGCGTCACCGACGAGATCATCCGTTACGGCCACCGGCGCGATCCGTGGTTCGGGTTCAAGGGGCAGGCTTTGGCCGAGACAGACCCGAACCTGCTGCGCCAAATCGGGGTGCTGGCCAAATCGGGCGTGCTGGTTGTCGAAATACTCAAGACAAGCCCCGCCTTCAAGGCAGGACTGGCGGTCGGCGATGTGGTGGAGACGGTTAACGGCCAGCCTGTGGAACACCCGGGCGACGTGGATTTCGTCAACTGGACGCTGTTCATTGGTGACCCCGTGATCTTCGAGGTGAACCGCCAGGGTCAGGAAAAGGTCATCAAAACGACGGTGGCCGAAGTGCCCCGTTGAGCAAGCCGTTGCATGAAACTGGAAAAGCATTCTGCCGAGCCGCCTGCCTCGAAAATCCGGGGACGATTCGCAAGCTGCTTTAGTTTCGCTTTTCGGAGGCGTTGAACTCCACGCGGCGGTTCTTGGACCATGCAGATTCATTGTTGCCGAGGACGGCGGGATATTCGGCGCCGTAACTGATGGTGGCAAGGCGATCACTGGGAACACCGCACTGTATGAGGAAGGTACGGACGGCCAGCGCGCGGCGTTCACCGAGAGCCAGGTTGTATTCCTGGGTTCCACGGTTGTCACAATGACCGGCGATCTGGACCACGATTTTCGGAACGCGTTTGATCATTTCCGCGTTCGATTTTAGCGTCGCCATGGCATCGGGGCTGATAACAACACTGTCAAAATCGAAGTAGATTGTCACAAGGCCGGACTTGTTGCCCAAGAAATCCACAAACTTGGGCAGGTCAACCCCGCCACTCGCGTCGCCCCAGCAGACGACGCCGGTGCTGCCCCCTTCGGTCGCGCTCAACGGTGGCCTATGCTTGCAGCCCTCAAGGTTCAGTCCCGCCATCATTGCCACCACGAGCACCGCGACCTTCACCATGCTTCCCATCTTGACCTTCTCCATTCCTTCCTTTTGTTGCTACGCATCTCTCCGTTCGTTCTAACAGGCCAATTCGCAACGTCCCAACATCCCTGTCACCGAAAGCTTTCACCAGCAGATTAATATTCAATCTGCCAAGTAAGTTTCACCACATATTGTCTTACCGAGGAACTCCCCGGCAATTCGACAGCCAAAGCGGTGTCGCCGCTGCGTTCTACCGCCGCACTCCACGCCCTGTCCGATTCGAAACCGCTGCCGACCGGTTTGAGTCAATTATTCAAGTAACCAAGGAGGTGTTGTCCATGGCTGGAAATATGACCAAACTCATTTTAATACTCGCGCTGGCGTGCGGTTCGGCCATGGCGGTGGAGATTGTGGCGCATCGCGGGGCCAACAAGA
Organism: Candidatus Hydrogenedentota bacterium; assembly: GCA_903922535.1. The sequence continues at coordinate 9,466 of CAIXUF010000174.1, read as the reverse complement.
TAGCCCCGGAAAACACCCAGGCGGCCGTGCAGAAATGCATTGACCTCGGCGTGGAATGGGTCGAGATCGACGTGCGCCAGAGCAGGGACGGCGTGTTCTACGACCTGCACGACAAGAATGTTGAGCGCATGACCACGGGAAAGGGCCTGCTTGCCAGTTTGAGCTCCGACGAAATCGACAAACTGGACGCGGGCACCAAATTCTCCGCCGCGTTTGCGGGTGAGCACATTCCGCGCGTGCGTGATCTGCTGCTGTTGATGAAGGGGACCAAGTCAAAACCCTACTTTGACTTCAAGAACGGCAATGTTGCCCAGTTCACTGCGCTGGTCCGCGAACTCGGCATGACAAAAGACTGCTTCTTCTACTTCGGCGACGATCCCGTGCTTCAGGAGTTCCGAAAAGTTGCGCCGGACATGCCGTTCAAGGTGAACGCGGCGACCGTCCAGGCCGTGGAGGATGCGGTCAAACAGGGAAAGCCGGACATCGTGGAATGCCCGCTGTCCAGCCTGACGCCGGAATACATGGCGGCCTGCCGCAAACACAACATTAAGGTCATGGTCTGGGAATCCCAGGCGGATGCGGCCATGCTGCCCGGGCTCATGACATCCCCGGCCGACATGATCAACACCGACCATGCCGACACACTGGTCCGTATGCGCGCCGAGAGCGCCGGCAAGAAGTAGCATTCTGCACAGCGCCATAACGCGGACGCGGCATCTTGCCGCGTTTCCTGCGTGCGGATTTGGGTTATAGGGGAGCCGTTGACCCTGTGCCGAAGCTCTGCTAGACTCCCCCACGGTTTTACAAGAGGAGACCAACACAATGCGCGCCGTGGTGCAGCGGGTGAGCGAAGCGTCTGTCGAGGTGGGCGGGCGTGTCGTGGGAAAGGTGGGGGAGGGGTTGCTGGTGCTCGTCGGTGTCGAGGAGGGCGACACTGGAGCCGATGCCGGTTACATCGCCGAGAAGACCGCCGGGCTGCGCATTTTCAACGATCCCGAGGGCAAGATGAACCTGTCCGTCACCGACGTGGGCGGCGGCATCCTGCTCATCTCCCAGTTCACGCTGCACGGCGACTGCCGCCGCGGGCGGCGTCCCTCCTTTATTGACGCCGCGCGTCCCGAGACCGCCATCCCGCTTTATGAGGACGTGGCCCAACGCCTGCGCACCGCGGGCCTGCCCGTGGCCACCGGCGAGTTCGGCGCGCATATGCACGTCGCCCTGGTCAATGACGGACCGGTGACGATCCTGCTCGACTCGAAGAAGCTGTTCTAGACCCATAGACAGCGGTCAGCGTCTGAGGCATGCCCCAAGCGCCGTTTCTTGGACTACCTGATCTTCTGAATGCCTTCCCACATGATGTAGTGCTTCTTGATGGGCATCTTGTCCATCCACGCGCGCACTTCGGGGGTTTGCCAATGGCCCGATCCCACGCCGCCGCCGCTGTCATTGTCCCACAGCCATTTGGGGGTGGGCCACAGACAGTAGGTCGGATGCACCCGCTGGTAGAAGGATTCACCCACACCCCGCTGTCCATGGTGCGCCATTTGAACGTAGTCGGACGGTAGGCGGTCGGCGTAGGGGCTCTGCAACAGTTTCTCGCCACCCTCCACGCCCAGGTCTCCGGGGAACAGCACTGATTTTGTGGCGTCGGCCACGCGCAGCACGGCGCTGGAGTTGTTGACGGCGTTCTTGGTGATCTCCGGGTTCTTCACGCCGAGGACGTCGATGTGCACACCATCAATCTCGATGCGCTGCCCCGGCGACAGGTCTTCGACTTTGCGTCCGGCCCCGTCCAGCGCCTGCACGAAGAGTTTATAGCTTTCCCTGTCGGAATCGTTGCTCCATTGGTCCATCCAGGCCGCATCGGGCAGGGACCCATGGAGGGTGCCGATCTTGAGCGTCCCGGGGTTCTTCAGGAGTTCGGTGAGCGCGCCGAAGTGGTCATCGTGGGCGTGGGAAACAAACCAATCCCCTATATCGCCGCCCAGGTCCTCAAGCAACTTGGCCAGGAATGGCGCGTCGCCGGCCATGCCCCCGTCAATGACAATCAGCTTTCCATGAACCGTTTGGATGACGTAGGACATTATTTGCGAGGGGGTCTGGTTGGGAAGCTGCCAGAGGGTAAAGGTGTCGGAGCCCGAACCTTCCGTGTTGCCGGCAAAGGACTGCGCGGACTCTTTCTTGGGCAGGACATTGAGGAGCAACACCTCACCCAAGGGGGCGGAAAGGTCAAGAGCCGCAGCCCCGTCCGTGTCCGTGAACTTCACGGACTGCGAATCTTTCAGATTGACGATCTCACCGATTTTGAAGGGCAGATCGCGCAGTTGAACCGTTGTGCCCGATTCCCGGGCCTCGTGGTTGATGACAAAGAGGAATCCCTCATGGTCGTTTGCGCGCAGCGACGCCTCAATGTCCAGGTTCGACGAACGCACGTGCGGCCGCACACCGGCCTCCTCCGCAAAGGCGTGAAGCAGACCGCCCAACTGTGCGCGGGCCGCCGGGTTGTCGTCTTCCCACGTCTGGAAGTAACTGTCCTGCAGGCAGAATCCCAGCAGAAAAGCGTGGCCCTTGCCTGTTTCGCGGCGGACAACCCCGGGCTGGCCCGAGTCCGTTGTGGCCAGCACCTTTCCATCCGTCACGGTGCAGGGACGGGGACTGACCAATTTCAGGTCGAGCGGCTGGTTCAGCACCGTACCCTTGAGCGTGTCCGTGGCATGCATCGACTCGTCGGGCGGGTTCTCGGGCCGGTTGGCCCACATGGGCGCCTGCGATTTGTAGGGAACCCAATGCCCGGAACGCCGGATGCGGTTGCCGTTCATTCCCGTGACACCAAACAGCTCTTCCAGTGTGGCCGTGTGTTCCTTCCAGGCGTTTAGACGGGGGGCGCAATCCGCAATGACCGTGCCGCCGTTGGCCACGAACCGGGCGATGTGCCCGGCCACGCTTTCAGGAAGCAGCTCCACGTCGAACAGAACCAACAGTTCCCTGCCGCCGAGTGTGTCGTCGGTCACTTCGTCCTCGTGGATGATGTCCAGTTCGCCAAACGCGCGGAGGAAAAGCTCAAAAGACAGGCCGGCGTTGAAATACTCCTGCTGGAGTTGAATGTACTGCGTGCGCGGGAAGAGCATGCAGGCTTTCGCCTTGACCTTCGGCGCGTCCAGGAGGCGGCCTCCCGCCTTCTGGAGCAGTCGTAGCCCGTCACCGAAACTCTCCCAATGCCCCGCGTCCACGGGGATCTTGTAGCCCGTCAGAAGGTAGTCCGCGCCCTCGGCCACTGCCGTCATGCTCATTTCCCGCTCGCTCCAGTGCATGGCGGCAAGTTCGGGGCAAAGGTATGGGGCAAACCACGCCGGGTTGTAGGTGCCGACCCAGAATCCGAGGTCTTTCTTGCAGGCCCGCGTCAGGTCCCGCATTTGCGCAAAGGCGTAATGGGTCTGGCTGATGCGGGGTTTGGGAAGCTGTGCGGGCCGTCCGAAACGGAAATCGAACATCATGTAGGGGTAAATGTCGAACACAAAGAGGTCGGAGAAATCACCGCCCCAATGAAAGACGTCATCTATGGCAAGTTCCGAATGCGAAGTGCAGCCCCCGCCGAAGGTGTTGTGGCTGTCGTGGGTCAGTGTGACCTTGAAGTCGGGGTTGATGCCCTTGACGATTTTGTAGACCTGCCGCCAGCCGTCAGGAAAGCAGGCGGAACGGAAATTGATCACGTCCAGCCATGTGTGGGGATTGTCGCGAATGCTGTCCAGGTCTGGGGGCAGATCATATCCATACTGTTCTTTGAATTCGGCCTTGACCCCGTCGTCATAGCCGAAGGACTGCGCGCCCCAGTGAAAGGGCTCGTCCTGGTAGGTGAACACATTGTAGAGATTCGGAATGGCTTTCAGCGGAGCGAGGGCGGCTTCCGCGCGGGCGCGCACAGCGTCCGCGTATTTCGGGGAGTACACGCAGATCTCGGGGGGCGCCGTGCGCTCGAACCCCTCAAGCGCGCCGGCGTGATAACTGACGAACATACCCTTTGACGCCGCGTACTTGAGGATGACCACCTCCTCTTCCGCCGGGCGGTGGGTTGGGGCCTCGATGCCCGTGAAGCCGTGGGCGCGGATGTTGTCAATCGTGGCCCGCAGGACATCTTCGCCCAAGGGGCCCTCCTCGCCTTTCCATCCCTCACCCGAGGGCACCGGGGAGAACTGTGTCGCTGCGGGGAAACAATCCGGCTTCACCGATTCCGCGGCCGCCGTTTGCGCTCCCGTGACCACAAACGCACAGCACACCATACCCAGGACAGCAATACATCGAGTCGTCATGGCTTGACAGTCTCCTTCAGCGTTTCCCCGCCCCGAAAGACCACATCCTGCGTATCCTGTTCATCCATTTCAATTCACATGCCTCTGTTCCGCGTGGGGGATATGGGCAATATGGGGACGCTTCCGAATGGCATGGACTTAAGGATTTTGCCTGACTAGGCGCCGTTTCATGACGCTCCTTGGCTTGTTGAGCCGGTCGCATTCCTTGGGCCTTCGTTTGATGGCGCGAGGTTCTATTTGGCCCAGCGGAATTCGTAGGTGCCTGACGCAGCCTCAAATGCCACGATGCCCGATTCGGCGCGCAGCTTGCCAATTCCCTTGGATTCGGCAAGCGGCTTTCCAGCTTCCGTGATCGTGCTCGCCTTTTCAGCCGGCAGGAACAGTGTTGCCGTGGTGTTTGGCGGAATCTGCACGGACCAGGTGATGGCGTCCTTTTCCATGTGCCATTCGCTGCCGATGCGGCCGCGGATGGAATCGTAGCGCGCTTTGGCCCAGTCCAGGCCCGTCGGCATTTGCGGGCGCAGGATGAAGTGGCGGAAGCCCGGCGCGGACGCGTCCACGCGGATACCCGCCAGCCCACGGTAAAACCAGCCTTCGACGTGGCCGAGCATGCAGTGGTTTTGCGAGGATGCGGGGTTGGTGTCCCATGCCTCGGTGAGCGAGGTGGCGCCGTGGTCAATCTGGTAGGCGTAGCCCGGGCCGTCGGTCTGGCAGACCATCTGGTAGAGCAGGCCGCCCTGTTCGGTGTCGGTCAGCGCGCGCACGAGATAGGAGAAGCCCACGTCGCCGGCCGTGACATGGTATCTGCCCGCTGTTATTTCCGAGGCAAGGTTGGCGGCAACGGCGCTGCGCTCTTTCGTCTCGGCCAAACCCAGGATGAGCGGCATGGCGTTGGCCGTCTGGCTGTTCCGGTCGTACTGTTTCTCCTTCGGATGATAGAAGGCGGTGTTGAACGCGTCGCGCACCCGGGCGGAGCGCGCGGCGAGGGCGGTTGCCTGGTCTTTCTTGTCCAGTAATGCCGCGACCTGTTGCAGGATGGACAGGTCCTGATAGTAAACCGCCGTCGAGGTGAGGCCCTTGGAGGTCAGTTGGGACTCGCCCGGTCCTCCGGGACCAATGTCGTACCAGTCGCCGAGGCCGTGGGAGACGATCTGGTCCTTGGCCGTGCTTTGCAGGTAGTCGGCGTAGCGCAGCATGACGCCGAAATGGGTTTCGAGATTGCGGCGGTCGCCGTACATGAGCCATGCGTTCCACGGGTTGATGACGCCCGCGCTGCCCCATTCGGGTGAGTCGCGGAAGCCTTTGCTGAACACGGTGTACTCGGGCGCGATGTCGGGTATAAGCCCGTTCTCGATTTGCGAGTCGGCCATGTCCTGCTCGATCTTGCTGTAGAACCGGGCCAGGTCGAAGTTGTACATGAGCCCGTCGGCCAGCAGGTGCGACACTTCGAGCCAGCCCAGTTTCTCGCGGTGCGGACAGTCGGTGAGCACGCTTTGCAGGTTGCTTCGGATGGAGGCCAGGATCAGCGCGTGGACCCTGTTCAGCAACGGGTTGGCGCATTCAAAGTCGCCGACCACCCCGGCGGAGGAATGGGTGAACTCACCTTTGACCTCCACCACCTCAGGAAGGTCTTTATTGTCTGCCGTGCCCCCTTCAGGGCGTGCGCCTTCCACCTGCACGTAGCGGAAACCGTAATAGGAGAAGCGCGGCCGCCATTCCTCGACGCCGCCGCCCTTGAGCGTGTAGCTGAACCACATCGGTCCGCCCGAACTGCGCTGGGAGGCCTGGCCCTTCTCGTCCATAAGCTCGCCGGGGATGAGCTTCACCGTTGTGCCTGCGGCTCCTTTAACCTTGATGCAGGGCCGTCCGGAGAAATTCTGGCCCAGGTCATAGACGTATTTGCCTTCGGACAGGCGGGTGGTCTTTGCCGGAAGGAAGGTATTCATGACTTTTATGGGCGGTGCCGAGGCGCCGGAGAGTCTTCCGCCGGGTCCATCCGTGGCGGCTGCGGCCTTCCAGGCATGGGCGTCAAAGCCGGGCACATCCCAGCCGGGCAGTTCATTGCGGGCGTCGTAGTCTTCACCGCCGTACATGCAGGAGAAGACGATGGGACCCCGGGCGGCGCTCCAGGAAGTGTCCGTGCCCACCTCCTCAGTGGTCCCGTCGGCATATTCCACGTGCAGTTGCAGGATCAGCCTGGGTGGTCCGAAGGTGCCCGTGAACTTCACGTAGCGACCGCCGGGGACGTTGTACATGCCGTTGCCGAGCATCACGCCCAGCGTGTTTTCCTTGTCGTCCAGCAGAGCGGTGACGTCATACGTTGAATAGAGACAGGTCTTGCGGTAGTTCGTCCATCCCGGATCGAGCACGGCGTCGCCCACGCGTTTTCCGTTCAGCGACGCCTCGCAAAATCCCAGTCCGCAGACATGCAGCAACGCCCGGCCCACCTCCTTGGAAAGCCGGAAATCGCGCCGAAACAGGGGGAGCGGACCGGACTTGTCCGCCGCTTCGGCCACCCCTTCCGGCGCGGCAATCCACGCGGCCTTCCAGTCTTCCGGTTTCAGGATGCCCATGGTCCATTGGGCGGGGGCGCTCCAAGCGCCGGGTGTGGCTGCCCCGTCCCACACGCGCACGGACCAGAAGCACCGCTGATGCGACTGCAGCGCCGGGCCGCCGTATTCAATCTGGTTCTGCTCGGCCGATTCCACCCGGCCCGAGTCCCAAAGGAGGCCGCTGTCCCCGGTGAGCGCGTCCGCGTTCGGGGCCACATGGATCTGATAGGCCGTCTGCCGCTGGGCCCGTTCGCCCGATTCGAACAACCAGCCCAATCGCGGACGCGCGGCATCAACGCCGATGGGGTTCACGAGATATTCGCAGCGCAGTTGCGCCGGCGCGAGACCGGCTGTGGCGGGTGCCGTTGCACCCTGGATGCAGGCAACTGCCGCCGCGAGAATGAGACTCAACATGATGGTTCTCCCATGGTTGGGTTGCTGGTTGCCCTTCGAGTATACCCCATCCGGTACAGGCCGGGAAACGGGCATCGTGCAGGCACCACGATGCCCATGCCGAACCAAGTGTGTGTTTCCGACGGAGACGGACAAAACCAGCGGGCATGCTCTTGTTGGAGCATGCCCGCATGGCTTGGACATAAGAGTCTCACGGAAAGCCTGTCTTCGCGGTCGCACGTTGGCGGCGACAGGCGTTTATTGGCTTATTTGCGCCGACGAATCCTCAAGGCACCCGCCAACGCGCCGGCGGCCGTCAATGCGGCCAGGCCCAGTCCGCCCGCCACGGGTACCGCCGACCCCGATTCAACACTCACCTGCACCTGATCGCTGTCCACCGACTCGCCCGGGCCCGCCTGCACGGTAACCTGGTAGGTTCCCTGGTCATCCATCACGGCGCTGTCCACCGCGAGTGTGCTTTGGTTTTCACCGGCGATTGGCTGGCCGTTCTTGGTCCAAGAATAGGTGTAGTCTGTCGAGCTGCCCCCGAACGCGAGCACACTCAGGGCAAACGGGCTTTCCAACTGCACCACGACGCCGACCGGCTGCTTCACGATGTGCAGCGGGTTGCCCGCAGACTCGGAGGCGGTTACTGTCAGGCGCGCCGTGACTGAAGTTATGGTGCCGCTGTAACCGTACCCTGCCAGTCGGTCCTTGATCACGCAATAATACAGGCCCTGATCCGCGGGTGTGGCTTTTGCGACCGTGAAGGATTGCTCGTTTCCGACCACGACGTCGGGCGGCGGGGTGGATTTCCGGTACCACGTGTACGTCAGATCGCCCGCGCCGCCGGTGGCATTTGCCGTAAACGTGAAGTCTGAACCCGCAGGCCCCGCCTGGCTCTTCGGCTGGCCTTCCGGCAACAGTTGCGGCGCCGCGGAAATGTTCAGAGCCACCGGAGGCGACTCATAGACGGTGCCCGTGCCGTATGTGGGCGTCAATTCAAAGAAGCGCCCGTCGCCGATCCCGATATCACGGGCCTTCACCGTGTACACGCCGGCGTCAACCGCACCCAAAGGACTGAGATCGTAGACGGGGCCGTTTGCCGGCACGGGTGTGCCGTCACGGAACCATTGATACTTGACTGAGCCAACGCCGCCCGTCGTCGTCACGGAAAGCGGCGGCATATGAACATCGCCCACATGGAAGAACCCGGCCACAGGTTCGACGGACACGCCAAGTTTGTCACCCACGAAGAGCTGCGCCATGTTCGAGGTGATGCGCTGCACGCCGTCGCTGACCTGCGCATAGTAGTACCCCGCGTCCGCGGCCTGCGGCGTGTCGATGGTCCACGTCGAATTGGAGTGCACACCGTCCATATCGTTCATGAACTGGGGAACTCCGCTGTTCAGCGAAACAGCCCCGGCCCCGTCGGCGGTTTGCGCATAGAACCATTCACAAGTCAGCGCGTTGCCCGGTGTGCCGCCGTGCGCAACCACCTCGAAGGTTTTCGGATCGCCGCCGACAAGGCGTCCGCCGCCCACGGGCTGGCCCGCGCTGTCTATCAAGACGGGAGTGTCTGTCACCTTGACCATCGTTGCCGGTGAAAAGGCATAGCCTGAAACACAGCCATCGCCAATCACGCAGTAGTAATCACCGTCATCCGTGCCGATCTGGGCATTTGTGATGACCAGACGCTCGGTTGTCGCGCTTTGCCCCGGGATTGGGACGCCGCTTGGCGGGTCGCCCTTGTACCATTGGTATGTGTACTGGGAGAAGTATGCCGGATCACTAACCGTGGGAGGGACGGGATTCGTCACGTTTCCGCCCGCGGGTGTCACCGACAAGTCAAAGGGGTTGTCCTTCAAGACTGCGACATACTGGCTGGGCTTGCCGAAGAAATAGAGCACGGTCAGTTTGGCCTCGGCGGAATTCACGGAATAGGACACGGAAGTGCCGCCCATGGGGATGGTGTTGGTTACCCGGCACCGGTACAGACCGGAGTCCGAAATGGGATCAGCCGCGGATTTGCCGTAGTTCAAACCGGTGGCTCCGGGTATGTCCGCCCACGCCCCGCCGTTGTTGAACTGCCACTGATAGTTCAGGTTGGTGGGTGAACTCGTCGCTTCAACGCTGAACCCGAAAGGATCACTGCGCCGCAGGCACTGATCGGAAGGCTGTTTCTTGAAGGTGATGGGAGGCGCCGGCACGTAC
>CAIXUF010000173.1 GCA_903922535.1 Candidatus Hydrogenedentota bacterium | reverse complement strand
GAACGAATGCATGGGCTGGACCCCAACGACAACGGCTCGGTGAACCCGGCCAATGGGGCAGACGGAGACCCCGACGGGGACGGCCTGACGAACGCTGAAGAATACCAGGGGAACACGGACCCGCAGGTCCGCAGCGTGTGGCTGGTGGACGCGAACTCGACGGTGCCGTCCCCGGACGGGCTCACCTGGGCGACGGCGTTCCCGACGATTCAGGGGGCCGTTGATTGCGTGGTGGCCGGCGGGGCTTCGGTGGTGAGGCCCGCCTCAGTGTGGGTTGCCGCAGGCACGTACGTTTCAGCGTGCGACCCGGTGGTAACGATGCAGTCCGGTGTGAGTCTTTATGGCGGGTTCGCGGGCACGGAAACAGCCCGCGGCCAGCGGGATTGGCTGGCGCACACCGCTGTCATAGACGGTGAAAATGCGCGCCGCTGCGTGGTCGGCGCGAATACGGCCGTATTGGACGGCTTTACCGTAGCCCATGGATACACTTCGGATTACGGCGCAGGGATGTACAACTCCTCCTCTTCGCCTACCGTGACGAACTGCACGTTTTGGGGAAACTGTGCGAACAGGAGCGGCGGCGGGGTGCACAACTCGTCCTCCTCCCCGACATTGACGAACTGCTTGTTTACGGGAAATTCGTGCAACGACTGGGGCGGCGGGATGTACAACTCGTCCTCTTCACCCACCGTGACGAACTGCGTCTTCTCGGCCAACCAAGCGGGCCCGTTCGGCGGCGGGATGTACAACTCGCAGTCTTCGCCGGTGCTGACGAACTGCACGTTTCTTGGGAACCGCGCGGGCCGCGGGGCACTGTTCAACTTCTATTTTTCCTCGCCGGTGTTGACGAACTGCGTACTTTGGGGCGATGCCCCAAACGAAATCGGTAACGATTATAATGCGTCGGCTTCAGTGACGTATTCGTGCATTCAGGGCGGCTATAGTGGCGAGGGCAACATCAGCGCCGACCCGCTGTTCGTGGATGCCAATGGAGGCAATCTGCAACTTCAGGCCGGGTCTCCCTGTATTGATGCAGGCACCTTTGCGGGCGCGCCCTCGACGGACATCCTGGGTGCCGCGCGGCCCCAGGGTGCGGGCGTGGACATGGGTGCCTACGAGGTGGACAGGACCCCGCCGGTCATCACCGTCTGCGCGGCGGACCTGACCATTCCTGCGAACACCTCCTGCCAGGCCCTCGTGCCCGACCTGACCGGCCAGGTGGCGGCCACGGACAACGTGACCCCGTCCGGAAACCTGTTAATAACGCAGAATCCCGTGGCGGGCGCCGCCGTGGGTCTGGGCGACAGCACCGTGACGCTCACCGTGACCGATGCCGCAGCCAATTTCGCCACCTGCACGGCGGTGCTCACGGTGGCGGACACCGCGCAACCCGCGATCATGCTTGCGGGCTCCGATGCAGTAACCATGGAGTGCGGCGGCACGTACACCGACGCGGGCGCGACGGCAACGGACGCCTGCGATGGCGACTTGACGGCCGGCATTGCGCGCACCGGCAGCGTGAACACAGCGGCGGCCGGCACGTACACCCTGCGCTACAACGTGAAAGACGGGGCGGACAACAGCGCCGCCGAGGTCACGCGGACGATCCGCGTGGTGGATGCCACGCCGCCTGTAGTTTGGCTTGCGGGGACCGACGCGGTGATCGTGGAATGTGGCGCCGTGTACACGGACACGGGCGCGACGGCAATGGACGCCTGCGCGGGCAGCCTGGCAGTGACGCCCGGCGGCGACCCGGTGAACACAAGCGTGCCCGGAACATACGCGGTGACGTATAATGCGAACGACGGCAGCGGGAACCAGGCCGCGCAAGTGCTGCGCACCGTCAATGTGGTGGACACCAGGCCGCCGGTGATTACGCTGTTGGGCTCTGCCCCGGTGACGGTGGAGTGCGGCGGTTCATACACAGACGTGGGCGCGACGGCTACGGATGCCTGCGCTGGCGACCTGACGACTGGCATCGCGCGGACCGGCACCGTGAACACGGCCTCGGTCGGCACCTACACCCTGCATTACAATGTGAAGGATGCGTCAAACAACAGCGCCACCGAAGTCACGCGGACGGTGATCGTGGTGGACACCACGCCGCCGGTGATTACGCTGCTGGGCTCCGACGCGGTGACCGTGGAGTGCGGCGGCACATACACAGACGCGGGTGCGACGGCAATGGATGCCTGCGCCCACGACCTGACGACCGGGATCTTGCAGACTGGCACCGTAAACACGGCGGCGGTCGGCACCTATACCCTGCACTACAATGTAAAGGACCCGTCAAACAACAGTGCCGACGAAGTCACGCGGACGGTCAGCGTGGTGGACACCACGCGTCCGTTGATCATGCTGGTGGACTCCGACCCGGTAACCGTCGAGTGCGGCGGCGCGTACACCGACGCGGGCGCAACGGCGACGGATGCCTGCGCGGGTGATTTGACGACCGGCATCGCGCGGACCGGCACCGTGAACACGGCGGCGGTCGGCGCGTACACCCTGCGTTACAACGTGAAGGACGCATCAAACAACAGCGCCGCCGAAGTCACGCGGACGGTCAGCGTGGTGGACACCACGCGTCCGGTGATCAAGCTGGTGGGCTCCGACCCGGAGACCGTCGAGTGCGGCGGCACGTACACCGACGCAGGCGCGACAGCGGCGGACGCCTGCGCGGGTGATTTGACGACCGGCATCGCGCGGACTGGCACCGTGAACACGGCGGCGGTCGGCACGTACACCCTGCGCTACGACGTGAAGGACAAGGCAAACAACAGCGCCGTCGAAGTCACGCGGACGGTGAGCGTGGTGGACACCACGCTGCCGGTGATTACGCTGCTGGGTTCCAATCCGGTGACCGTTCAGTGCGGCGGCGCGTACACCGACGCGGGCGCGACGGCGATGGACGCCTGCGCGGGTGACCTGACGACCGGCATCGCGCAGACCGGCACCGTGAACACGGCGGCGGTCGGCACGTACACCCTGCGTTACAACGTGAAGGACCCGTCGAACAACAGCGCCATCGAGGTGACCAGGACTGTGACCGTCAGTGGGGCTGTTTCTTATCATGTCAATGCGCAGAACAGCGCCGGTCCCTGGGACGGCGCCTCTTGGGCCACGGCATTCCGGGACATCCAGTCCGCGGTGGATGCGGCCAGCAACAACGGCGGCGGCGAGGTATGGGTCCAGGCGGGCACCTACACCGCAATGACAGACCCCGTGGTGACGATGAAGCCGGGAGTGTCGATCTACGGCGGCTTTGCCGGGATGGAAAACGCCCGCGCAGAACGAAACTGGTCGGCCAACCTCACCACCATTGACGGGGAAGACGCGCGCCGTTGTGTCAGTGGCGCAGATGATGCCACCCTCGACGGTTTGACCGTCATACAGGGAAGGGCCGAGCTCTTTGGCGCTGGGATGTGCAACGTTATGTGCTCGCCGGCAGTAACAAACTGTACCTTCGCCCAGAATACGGCCTGGGATGGGGGCGGCGGGATGTGCAATCTCTCCTCCTCGCCGGTGGTGACGAACTGTACGTTCACTGGAAACTGTGTCGTCGGAGACGGCGGCGGGATGTGCAATCTCTCCTCCTCGCCGGTGGTGACGAACTGTACGTTCAACGGGAACAGGTACGCATACTACGGCGGCGGGATGTTCAATTCCTCCTCCTCGCCGGTGGTGATGAATTGTACGTTTAACGGGAACTCCACCACCTATGGTGGCGGCGGGATGAGCAATTACTCCCTCTCCTCGCCGACGGTGGCGAACTGTGTGTTCACCAGAAACAGCACTTGCCTGGGCTATGGCCACGGCGGCGGGATGGAGAATGACTCCTCCTCGCCGACGGTGACGAACTGCACGTTCACCGAAAACGGGGCTACAGACGGGGGCGGGATGTACAACTCTTCCTCTTCGCCAATGATTACGAACTGCACGTTCACCCAGAACGCCTCCTTCGAGTTCACAGAGTACTGGTCCAGCGAATGGTACTATCGCGCTGGCGGCGCCGTGTTTAATGAATCCTCCTCCTCGCCCACAATCGTGAACTGCATTCTCTGGGGCGACACGGCTCTAGATGGGCCGGAAATATACAACTCGTCCTCCGCACCGGTCATAACCTATTCATGCGTGCAGGGCGGCTATGCGGGCACAGGCAATATCAGCGCCGATCCCCGCTTTGTGGGCGCACCGGACAACCTTCGGCTGCTGGCCGGCTCACCCTGCCTGAATACCGGGACGGTGATCGGCGCGCCGGCTACGGACATCGTGGGGACACCCCGGCCCCAGGGCATGGGCGTGGACTTGGGCGCTTACGAGATGGTGCCGTTGGACACGACTCCGCCGGTCATCACGATCTGCGCGGGGAACCGCACCATTTCGGCGGACGCCCTCTGCCATGCCCTCGTGCCTGACTTCACGGTGGGCGTGGCCGCGACGGACAACATGGACAGCAGCCTGATCGTGACCCAGTCCCCCGCGGCAGGCACCGTTGTTGGCAGGGGTGACACCACGGTGACCCTGACCGCAACCGATGACTGGGGCAACTTCGCCACCTGCGCGGCGGTGCT
>CAIXUF010000172.1 GCA_903922535.1 Candidatus Hydrogenedentota bacterium | reverse complement strand
TTCCCAGAGACCGTGGCAGGGCTGGTTGAAGATGGTGGCAACGATCACACCGTCCGGCAACTTCGTCAGATTCGGCCAGGCACAGACGTTGTCGATGGCGATAAACCGTTCCAGCATGTCCGCACTCCCGAATTATGGTGGATATCACCGGCGAAATTACAACCGTTAACCCAACTTCCGCAAAAACTCAACGTTTTGAGCTGAGGCGACCGGTTTTTCGTCACTACTTTCCCTGGCTGCCTCAACCCATGCACGCCTTGGGCGGATGATGAGCTCGGGAATTCCGAGAGCACGGTAAATAGCACGGTGTGTCGCTTCGGGCACGGAGGCATTACGGATGTGCAGTTCCTTGCCGTTTCGGGTAGGCAATACCGTCGTGAGGGTCTGATGCGTGCCAAGGATTTCACGAATGGTGGCCCAGGAGCGGTGATCGCCCTGTTCACGGAGCGTGTTCTCGACGGCGACCTGAATGTGATAAGCCAGGACGGAGAGAAAGATGTGCGCTTCGACACGGTGTTCCAGGTGGTGAAAGATGGGTCGTTCGGCCAAGGGGCTTTTCAGGTCGCGGAAGGCTTGTTCGACCCGTGTGAGGAGGATATACACACGCCACGCTTCTTCGGCCCCCAAATCAATCCTGTCACTGCGCAAGAGGTAGGCCCCGTCGAGTTGTTCGGCAACGGTCTGCCGTTGAAGGTCGATGGCGAACTGGATGCGGGAGTGGTTGTGATCCACCTCGATTTGCATGTAACGGGCGACACGAGGATAACGTTCCCGCAGACGTCCGATACGTTCGTGGATGGCGTCCGGAGTCAGACGCCCCGTGGCAGCGCTGTGCTGTAGCTTTTCGAGATCGGCCAGCATGCGTGCCTGAGCCTTTTCACGGATGGCGCGATCCTTGGCTTGGCGACCCTCGGAAAGGCACAGCACGTACAGTTCACCGTCCCGTTCCAGACGGCGAACCCGGACCATGCTCTTGTGCTGACCCGGATTGGTCGGAGACGGTTCGCGAATGATCTCGGTGAAGGCTTCAAACTGCTCAAAGTCGGCCAGGAATTGCTGGCGCTCATTCTGTCGGGTGGCCACGATGTAGTGGAGACCGGCCTGGCGGATGGTGGCAAGACTGGTCGCGTCGGCCATGCCGCGGTCGATCACAATGGTATCACCGGTCCGCAAAGCGAAACGCCGGCGCAACGACTCGATCATCAGCGGCAGGCTTGGTCCATCGTGCTGGTTGCCGGCAAACACCTCGTGACCCAGCGGAAACCCTTCGCGGCGAAGCGCCATGCCGATCACCACTTGCTTACAGTCCGGCCGATGGTCCCGGCTGTAACCCCGGCAGGCTTTCGGGTTGGCCTGTACCAGACCTTCAAAATACGTACTCGTCAGATCGTAGAGGAAGATACTGCGCTCAAGGTTGAACAGACGTTCCTCGCGTGCGGCCAAAGCGGTTTCAATCGCTTCGCGCCGCGGATGCAGGCAGTCCAGGTGCCGGTATAGCCGATCGTCGCCCCAGACGCGCCATTGGGAACCGCGGTAATCGTGGCCCAACTACCCGGGTTCGGCCAGCGCGCCAGCGTCATCGGTTGATC
>CAIXUF010000171.1 GCA_903922535.1 Candidatus Hydrogenedentota bacterium | reverse complement strand
GGTGTTCATGCCGGCGGGGGTGCTCCAGTCCGTCATGACCACGCGGCCGCAAAAGGAGATTTCCTTCGTCAGCCAGAGCTTCATCACCCCGAAACCGGCCAACACCTACCGCATCTTCTTTCTCGGCGAGTCAAACGTAAACTACCTTCAGTGGAGGCTTGGGGAACTGAAGAAGTGTCTCGAAGCGGCCGACACCAAGGGGCGCCAGTTTGAAATCATCAACATGGGCGGGCTGGCCTACGGCTCGTGCCGGCTTCTCAAAGTGGCGCAGGAGATCGTGAACTACGAGCCCGACCTGGTGCTGGTCTACATCGGCCACAATGAGTTTGAGGAACTGGAGCAGCAGGAACTGGCCGCGCCGCAGCGCGCCGCCTTCCAACGGGAGGTCTACCGTTCCGCCTTCATGCGGCTGCTGCGCGACATGTCGGCAAACGCGCGCATCACCTACATGCGCATGCGGATGAAAAACGCCAAGCTGCCGCCGGAGGTCAACTACATGTCCACCTACGGGCATGACTTCAGTTCCGCCGAAATCGACCAGCGCATGGACGGCTACCGGAAGAACATGGGGGACATCCTGGCCCTTTGCCGCGACCACCGGGTGCCCGTGATTATGGGCGTCATGGCCACCAACCTGTGGAAACCCGACCTGCTGGACAGATACAAGGACACCAGGGACGAAATCGCACGGCTCTACGCGGCGGGCGATTACCAGGGGGGCATGGCGCTTGCAAGAAAGATGCTGGCCACCACCACCCACCATCAGGCGTCCGACAGGGAGAACGGCATCATCCGGGATTTGGCGAAGGAATACGGCACCACGCTCGTGGACATCCAGGCGGCGGTGGCGAAGGCCGAACCGCACGGCGTGACCGGTGAAACCCTCTTCTCTGACCGGTGCCACGTGAACGGCGACGGTCAGGCAATCCTTGTGGGAGAATACGAGAAAGCCATCCGCGGCCTGGCGGGCATTCCGGAGGCGAAGCCGTAGATAGCGCTCTCAGGCCCGGCGCAGCAGCCGCGCGCGGCCCAGTTCGGCCTCGGCAAAGCGTTTGGCGTAGTAGGCGTGGCTTTCGTACTGGGCGCGGCAGCTTCCCTGGCGGTCGTTGACGTACTTGTTGCCCTGCTTGCGGTCAAGAACGCGCGCCTTGGTGTCGTCGCGGGTTTGCAGCTCCATGATTTCGATGACTTCGCGCTTCAGTTCGGCGTCGTAGACGGGGAATGCCGCCTCGATGCGCCAGTCCAGGTTGCGCTCCATCAGGTCGGCCGAACTCATGAACACGCGCGCGTCGTCCCCGGTTCCAAACACATAAACGCGCTGGTGCTCCAGATACCGGTCCAGAATCGAGATGGCGCGGATGTTCTTGTGCGGCAGCATGGCGTAGGTGGTGCGGATGATGAGGTCCACCTGCACGCCCGCGTCGGCGGCCTCCCGGATGCGCCGGATCATCTGGCTGTCGGTCAGGTGGTTGACCTTGATGAGGATGCGGCCCAGCCCGCCCTTGGCCTTCTCCAGGGCGATGTTCTTGTACAGCACCTTGCGCGTGTTGAACGGCGACACGAGCAGGTGTTTGAACTTGGGCGGCGTGACCGCACGGATCGTCGCAGTTTGCTGGAAGAAGTCGAACACCTGCGCAACGTCGGCCGTCAGGCGCTTGTCGGCCGTGAGCAGCGTGCTGTCCACGTACAGGCTGCCCGTCGTCTCGTTGAAATTGCCCGTGGACAGGCCCGCGAACAGTTCGTCGCCGCGGCGGATGAGCAGCAGTTTGGAGTGCACCTTCAGCGGCGGCACGCCGTACATCACGGTCACGCCCACCTCGCCGAGCCGCTCGGAGATGCGGATGTTGTGCTGCTCGTCGAACCGTGCCTGAAGCTCGACGGACACGAAGACCTTCTTGCCGTTGCGCGCGGCGTTCACAAGCGCGTTGACCACCTGGGAGCGGCTGGCCACGCGGTACAGGGTCATGCAAATCTCGCGGACCTCCGGGTCGATGGCCGCCTCGCGCAGCAGCCGCACCACGTGGTCGAAGGACTGGTACGGATAGGTGACCAGGATGTCGCGGCGGCGAATCACGTCCATCATCCGGCCGCGGTGCGGGTCAAGCACGGGATGATCGTTGGGCCACAACTCCTCAAAGCACAGGTCGGGCCGCTTGGCGGGGAAGCGCATGAGGTCGCGCATGTTGTGGTAGCGGCCGCCGGCGATGGTCGTGTCGGCCTGGCCCAGTTTCAACTCCTTGATCAGCCGGTGAAGCAGACCGGCGGGCATGTCCTCGTCGTGGACAAACCGCGTGGGCCGTCCCCCCTTGCGCTGGCGCAGCACCTTCTCCATCTTGCGCACGTACCCCTCGGAGAAGTCGTTGTCGATGTCCAGTTCGGCGTCCCGCGAGATCTTGAACTCGAACGCGTCGATCCGGTCGTAGTCGAAAATGTAGAAGACCTCGTGCAGCGCGTGGCGAATCACATCATCAAGGTACATGATGCAGCCGTTCGGGAGCTGGACAAAGCGCGGCTGGTCGGCGGGGATTTCGAGCAGCGCGTAGGGCACGGCGCTGCCGCGCATCTGGATGCCGAAATAGAGCGCGCCGTCGGTCAACTGCGGCATGGGGAACCCGTCGCGCAGGATGATCGGCACCAGGCTGGGCAGCACCTCCTCCCGGAAGTGCTCGTCCACCCACTGGCGCACTTGGGGATTCTCCCGGTCCAGATCGTGCTCGTCGATGAGCCGGACCCCCTTCGTGTCCAGTTCGGTCATGATCTCCGCATAGGCGTCCTGGAAGCGGTCGTCCAGGTTGCGGGCCTTCTCCATGATCTTTGCCAGCACCTGCACCATGGCCTTCTTGCCCATCTCGATGCGCCGCTGCACGCTCGCCACCCGCACCTTGAAGAACTCGTCCATGTTCGACGAGAAGATGCCGAGAAACTTGAGCCGCTCCATCAGCGGATTGCGCGCATCCTCCGCCTCCTGCAGCACGCGCTCATTGAATGACAGCGTCGATATTTCCCGAATCTGCGGAATGTTCTTCATGCGATCATAAGGCCTTTTCAAAGGTTCCAACGGGGCAATAAGTCATCATACCCAATTGTACAGGCTTTTCAAGGGGTGTGCGCCACACCAAGGCCCTGTCTGCCACGTAGGGGAGAAAGGGAACGATAAAAGGGGGGCCTTGGCGGATGGCGCAGGGGTTCCGCTTCTGGATGCATTACCCGCCAACCTTGTTGTACGCCAATTCAATGAAAGGCTTTACCTGTTCAAATTCACCCTCGTTACAAACGGAGAATTCTGTGTTGCCGGTACCACAGTGGCCGACATTGGTAACATCACGGTAGAAGGTTGGCGGATTCTTGATGTCCCCCGCACTTAGCTTGATGGAAACCTTGATACTCCTGCTTTGAGGTTCCACGCAGGCGATGTTCTGCGATATTTTGTAGGCCACATAGTATTTCTTGGGCACTTCCTCGACAGCCGGATCGATCCCCAATATGTATTCACGAATGCCATGCATCAGCGACTGAATGGACTCGGGTTTCCCTTCCAGACGCTCTTCAAGTGTGTATGTTGCCGTGGCCCGGGTCCGAGCGGCCTTCTTGCCGGCCTCAACCATGACAGGGTTCTTGCCGTTGTCTTGCACACAAGGCGTAATCTTGGTTGCTTGGAATACCTCTTCGAGGTAGATCGAACCATTCTTAAACAAGCGGTATTTCCACAACTCTATATCCGCCCCCATCACTTGCACTGCATGGATGTCGTATTTTTTGTAGTTCGGAGCGATACAAATAACCCGAACGCCTGACCAATCCACTTCCACACCATTCCCCAGTGCCCGCTGAACAGCAATCTCAAAATCCCCCTTATGGTCCTGAATCCAATGCAGATAAAACAGACTCTGGTTGATTAGCTCAGAGGATTCGACTTTCTTATATTCAATGATTACAGGGTTGTTGTCTTCGGATAGTGCGAGGCTGTCTATGCGCCCGGCATGTAAGGCACCAGTCGAAAACTCCGAAGCAACAAGACGACAGTTAAAGACCGAGCCCAGGTTCTTTTCAATAAGAGTTTGCAGTTCCTTTTCGAGCGGGAAATTCGTCTGTTCGACGGAGACAAGACTGTTTCCAGACATTTCAAATAGAGGCATTGCGTTGCGCACTCCTTTCTCTGTCTAGAGTTCCACAAATGGCTGTATCAACGCATCCAAGAGGGGGCGAGGTCTCTCATGGCCACGGCAGCCGACAGAATATTCCCATGAAGGAGTCCAAATCCAGTGCCGCAACAAGTATTCCCCGCAAGCATGCGCAGAAAGACGTACAGGGTTTGGAGAACAGGCGTCACGCCAAAGCGCAAGCCTATAGGGGGTGCCCGAAGCGGAGCGCACCGTTCCCGGCCATGTGGCGGGTTGGGGAAGGAGGCAGGGAAAGGCACGCCAAGAACCGGGTGCTACCTCTTCACGAACAGTTTGAAGAGAACGGGCACATAGCTCCACACTTCCCTCAACGGCGAAGAAAACGGCAGGATAATGAACCGCATTCCATAGCCGTAGTGAAGATACAGGATCATCCGGTACACCGGCCCCAAAGGCAGGGAGCAGAAGAAGTCGGCATGCCTTCGCAACCACGGGTGCCCCACAAAAATGCCAAACAGTTTGTGCAGGTTCTCCACCCGACGCTTCTCCATGGGCGAGGCGAACGCGAACGCGGAGGACCGTTTGTTCGACTCAAAAATCGGCACATGGGCCTCGGGCAGGAAACCGGCCTGCAGGGCAAAGTCCCGTATCTCTGTGGCGGGATAGGGGTACAGCAGCGATGCCCTCGCCCAGTCCGCCTTTATCTCGGCGTTCAGCTCGACGGTTTCCTTGTCGATCTCATAGGGGTTTGCGATGGGGAGCCCGCAAAGGCTCAGGGTCATCAGTTTGACGCCGTGGCTCTTGATAATGGCGGCCGCGCGCCGAATCTGATCCTTTGTCATGTTGCGTTTGAGCAGCTTGTTGAAGATGTCTTCATTGCCGCATTCAACGCCCATGGCACCCGAGGTCAGCCCCGCCCCGCGCAACTGGGCGATCAGAGCGTCCGTCACCACGTTGGCGCGGAACGCGCAAATGAAGGGCAGGGCAACCCGCTTCGTGTATTCGGAACAGAAACCGTCGAGCCATTCCTGTGAATTGAGCAGGAAACTGTCATCGTTGATGATGACGTGCGTCATGTGATAGCGGTCCTTCACATGGCATATTTCATCGACGAATTTCTCCGGGGAACGGTGCCGGACAATGGACCCCTTGCCGCGATAGAGCTTGTTGTACGCCGCATGAAAGCAGTACGTGCAGGTGCACGGGCAGCCCCTGTTGCTGTAGAAGTACTTCACGCTGTCCTTGGCAAGGGCGGGGTCGGCCGCATACATGAGATCGTGGTCCGGCATCGGCAGGCTGTCCAGATCCTCAATCAGCGGAAGAAGCGGGTTTCGTACCATTTCGCCGTCGTGCTTGGCAACAAAATTGGGCGTTTGCCACCAAGCTTCACCTTTTTCCAGCCGACGGCAGAAATCGGGGAAAGCGATGTCCCCCTCGCCGATGCAGACCGCGTCGCAATATGGATTCTCCAGCAGTTCTTCGGGACAGAAGGTGGCGTGAGGGCCTCCAAACACGGACATAAAGGAGAACTGTTCTCTCAGCGTCTGGTTCAGTTCAATCAGACGAACGTGTTCGCCCGTGAGCGCCGTGTAACCGACCACCGCCGGCCGCCAGTCGCTCACCAGCTTGCGCACGCCTTTCAGGCCAAGCCTTGCCGCACTGGCAATCCGAACATCATGCCCTTCTTCCCTCAATTCAGACGCCAAGTACATGATGCCCATCCGCGGCGTCATGTAGCTTTCCGTGAAAACAAGAAGAACCCGCACCCGAGACTGCCTTTCTTGCCCGGCGAGCATGTTGCTGTGCCGGAATCAAAATGTTATCAATAAAGTGTACCGCGCCGACCGGCATGTCTGCAAGAACCATATGTCCTTGGTTGAAATGCAGCGGGGCGAAAGGGAAATCGTCCGCGCCAGTCCCGTCCCCGTGAATTGGGCCTGTCATTCGCGCGGACAGGGGGCATCCGCCAACAGCAGCCCCATCCGGGGCCGCCATTCCCGTGAAACAGGGATTAACGGCCCCTTCCTTGGGTTCTTGCCGTTTTGTGTGGAATCCTGGTCTTGTTCTCCCGGCGGGGTTTCGGCCTACCGGTCTATTTCCAGCGCGGCCTTGAGCGTCGCGATGGCCTCGGCAATGTCGGGAAAGCCCCATACGTTGCGGCCCACCGTGCTGCCCGCCGCGCCGCTGCGCACCACGTCCCGCATCATGGCGGCGGCGTCCTCCAGTGTGTCGCACTTGGGGCCGCCCGCCGTGACGACCGGAATCGGCATGACCGACACGATATCGGCGAACGAGGTGACGTCGCCGGTGTAGGGGATCTTCACCACGTCCGCGCCCATTTCGAGCCCAACCCGCGCCGCGTAGGCAATGTCTTCGGCCAGGTCGCTGACCACCCGCTTGCCGTGCTTTTCCACGATGGGATAAATGTGCGGGATGACGGGCAGGCCAAAGCGCTCCGCCGCCCGCACGGTTGCGGCGAGCTGCTTCAAATTGTCGTACTCGTTGGGGTCCTTCACAAAGGTGGCCACGGCAATGGCATCCGCGCCCATTGCGACGACTTCCTCGACTTCGGCATGGGAGACCTGGCCCGCCCACATCGGGCTCACCGCTGTCTGCTGCACAATGAGCGGAACCCGCCCGGCGAGTTCCTTGATACAGCGCATGGCCACGCCCTTGTTCAGCGTGATCGAACTGGGCCGGGCCTCAATGACTTTCCGCACCGTGTCCTCGATGTGGCGCAGCCCGTCGGGCATGCCGATGGCATAGTTGATCATGTGGTCCACCGCCACCGCGAGGATGCGTCCGGACGGATGGCTGAAAATGCGGTTCAATCGGATCTGCTTGCCCAGTGCGCTCATGTGTGCTTGGTTCCCGTGTGTTGACGCTAACTGATATTCGACCAGTCGTTTGGACTGTGCGTGCGAAGAAATGCCAAAGTCTGCGGAAGCGTGGGGATGCCGGTCCGGCCGCCCACGCGGGTACATTTGATGGCGGCGACAGCCGAGGCGAACTCGGCGCACTGCGGCGTGGTCCAGCCTTTGGCCAGGCCGAAGGCATAGGCCCCGTGAAACACGTCGCCCGCGCCCACCGTGTCCACCACGGTCACCGGAAAGGCCGTGCCGCGCGTCCGTCCGGCGGCATCCGAAGCGGCCCATCCATCCGCGCCCAGCGTGATGACCGCCGTCGCGGGGCCCATGGCGTGGATGGCGTCCAGCGCCCGGTCCACATCGTCGCCGAACCCGCCCGCGCGCAAATAGTGGCGCGGGGAGATCATCACGTCCACAGAGCGAATCCAGTCCGCGTTCGTCTCCGTCGGGGTCGTGTCCGCCACAGTCGGCACGCCGCAGTCCCGCGCCGCCTTGGTGACATCGCGAACCAGACAGGGATAGTAGTCATCGACAAGCACAACCTGGGCGCGGGCGATGATGTCCCGGTTCGTCCCTCGCCATTCCATCCCGGTGGCGCGCCGGTGAAAGATGGTGCGCTCGCCCGTCTTTTCGTCCACATGAATGAAGCTGAACGGGCTTGCCCCGCTGGGGTGGCGGGCCACATGCACCGCCGAAACGTGTTCATCTTCCAGTTCATCCAGAATCTGGTCGGCGATCACGTCCCCGCCCAGCATGCTGAGCAGTTCCGCCTGTGCGCCCAGCCGCGCGCAGGCCACCAGTGCCGTCGCCACCAGCCCGCCCCCCTGCACGCAGTATTCCCGCACCGACGCCGTGTCACCCCAAGGGACCGTGGGTGCCACGATGATGTGGTCGAGACAGCAAATGCCCGCGCCAACGATGCGGGGGGGCTGGTTTTCCATGCCGGTAGTTTCCATGATGGGTGACATTATTGCACGTTCAACAGGGCAAGTCAAGCAGATAATGAGCACAATATGATTGAATAACGGGGCTATATTGTCATAATGGCAAGAATGCAATCAAATTATGAGTAAAGATGTTGACTTTTTGAACAAGAACTGTTACATTCAGCCCGCAGTTGTCATTCCCGCGCGGGCGGGAATCCCGTGACTCGCGCATGTCTGAGCACGTTCATAGTTGTCCGTGCTCGTCCCTGCCCGAGTCTGACAAAGTGGTATTGGGAGCGTAGTAACCCTTGCAGCGGACCCTGCTACCGGAGCGCTGGGAACGGATTATCCAACTGGTGGAAGCCTTGGGTGGCGCGACGATCGAAGAGATCGCGCTGCGCATCGGCATATCGCCGGCAACGGTCCGACGTGACCTTACCCACATTCAGGAAAGAGGGCTCATCGAGCGCACCCGCGGCGGCGCCGCGCCGGGCCGGCACGTTCGCACCGGGCCCACGCTCGCCGAAAGCCGCCGGATTAATCCTCTGGAAAAGGAGCAAATTGGCCGCGCGGCGGCAAGGCTGGTCGCCTCCAGCGATCTGGTCATGATGGATGGCGGGTTCACGACCTACCAGGCCGCACGGCATCTGCGTGCGACGGGCGTGACGGTCATCACCAATTCCTTTGACGTGGTGCAGGCGCTGATTCCGCGCGACGAGGTGGCGCTGGTCATGATTGGCGGCGAGGTCAGCACCGTCAGCGGCACCACGGTCGGCCCCGCGACGGAGCAGCAACTCGTGCAGCTCATTGCCAACAAGGCCATTCTCGGCGCGGACGCCGTGTCGCCGGAGGAGGGGCTTAGTTCGCCCGTGCTGGCCACCGCCCAGACCAAGAAGGCCATGATCGCCGCGTCGCGCGAGCTGATTGTGGTGGCCGACCACAGCAAGCTGGGCGAGTTCTCGCTGTACAAGATCGCCCCGGTGACCGCCATCACCACGCTGGTGACGGACGACCGGGCCGACGAGAAGATATTGGACGCCTTCCGCCTCGCGGGCGTGGAGGTGATCGTGGTTTCCACTTCGGACTGATTCACAACCCCGGAAAGGAACAGGGCATGGACAGCAACTCAGGGTCAAGCGCAACGAACCGGCGCGATTTCCTCAAGGCCGCCGCGGTGTCCGCCACGGCGCTCGGCATCACCCGCATTACACCCGCCCAGGCGCAGGGCGCCAATGAGCGCATCCGCTTCGGCGTCATCGGCTGCGGCGGCATGGGCACGGGACACCTCTCCAGCCTGGTCAGCCGCGGCACGCAGGACAACATCGAGGTGGTGGCCGCCTCTGACGTGTACCAGCGGCGCGTGACGCGCGCCCTGGGCATTTGCAAGGGGGAAGGATACCTGGACTACCGCAAGCTGCTGGAGCGCAAGGACATTGACGCGGTGCTCATCGCCACGCCGGATCACTGGCACGGCAAGATCGCCTGCGACGCGCTCGAATCGGGCAAGCACGTGTACGTCGAAAAACCGATGACGCACACGATTGAGCAGGCCCTCGCGCTGCGCGATACGGTCAAGCGCACCGGCAAGGTCCTGCAGGTGGGTCCGCAGGACACCGGCAAGGAAGCGTATTGGAAGGGACACGACGCCATCACCGAGGGACGCATCGGCAAGGTGACCTGGGCGCAGGGCAGCTACAACCGCAACGCGCACACCTGCCTGTTCAACGAGCATCAAAAGATTGACCCGACGGCGGGTCCCGACAAGACCGGCGAGGACTATGTGAACTGGGACATGTTCCTCGGCCACGAATGGGGCCTCGCCCCGGAACGGCCCTGGACGCCGGACCGCTTCTTCCGCTTCCGCAAGTACTGGGACTACAGCGGCGGCGTGGCCACCGACCTGCTCTACCACAAGCTTGCGCCGCTGCTCATTGCCGTCGCCGGCGCCAACGGCGAATACCCGAAGCGTGTGAACGCGTCCGGCGGGCTGTACATCGAAAAGGACGAGCGCGAGATTCCCGACACCTTCCTTATGACCGCCGACTATCCCAGCGAGTTCTCCATGCTGCTGGTGAGCACGCTCACCAACGACACCCCGATCGACACGCGCATTTACGGCAAGTACGGCACCATGCAGATGGAGGAGGCACCCACGCTGCGCGGCAACGGCGACTTCGTGGAGGAGTTCAAGGCGAAGAACGGCGGCGAGGCCGAGGCAAAGATCGAAACGAAGGGAAGGCGCGACCAGGAGGGCAACTTCATCGACGCCGTGCGCGGGCTCGGGCCGGTGTATTGCAATGTGGATCTCGGCT
Organism: Candidatus Hydrogenedentota bacterium; assembly: GCA_903922535.1. The sequence continues at coordinate 1,209 of CAIXUF010000171.1, read as the reverse complement.
GCGCCACCATGGTGGCCATCAAGATGGCGGTGGAATCATACCGCCAATCCAAAACGCTGGTGTGGGACGCAGCCAATGAGAAGGTGCTCGGATAATGAAACACACAATCATTGCACTGCTGCTGCTGGCGGGCGCGGGCGCCTTTGCCGCCGACAACGAATTGACCCCGCAGGAGAAGGCGGACGGCTGGCTACTGCTCTTCGACGGCAAGACGCTCGACGGATGGAAAACGGACAAACTGGAGCCGAGCAAGACGCCCGTGGAGGATGGCTGCATCAATCCGCACGGCTGCGGCGGCTACATGATGATCAACGAGAAGGAATGGACCGACTTTGCGCTTTCGACGGACTTCAAAATCAGCCCCGGCTGCAACAGCGGCATCTTCCTGCGCACCTTCCCGCTGACCCCGCCGCCGGGCAAGGACGTGGGCTGGAACGGCATCGAAGTGCAGGTCCTCGACACGCCCGGTCATGGATTGAACGACGTGGGCGCGATTTATGACTTGTCGGCCCCCACGAAGAACGCGATGAAGCCCGCCGGTGAATGGAACCACATCGATATCACTGTCAAGGGGAATACCATCGACGTGGTGCTGAACGGCGAGAAGGTGAACCATGTCGATCTGGACCAGTTCGACAAGATGGGCAAGCGGCCCGACGGGTCGGACCACAAGTTCTCCGATCTCGTCTTCAAGGACCATCCGAAGCACGGCTACATCGGCCTGCAGGACCACGGCAGCCCCTGCTGGTACAAGAACATCAAGCTCAAGCCGCTGGCGAAATAGAACCGGGCCGAAGCGTTCCATGGACTGCGGCGGCAGCGACGCCGCTCTTGGCGGAGCGCCATGAACGACCCAAACGCGCAGAGACAACCTGCCGGGCTGTCTTCCGTCCGTGTTGGTGCGTGTTAGTCCGTGTTAGTCCGTGTTCGTCCGTGCGGTCGGCTGACATCATAAAAAGGAATTCACCTCATGACGACGAAGACCCTTGACCAACAAGTGCTCGAAGCCCTGAACACAACCCCCATCCTCGACGCGCACACCCACCTGGTGGGCGGCCGTCTCGGCGCGCGGGGGCTGCACGACATTCTGCTGTATCACATGGCGGTGAGCGATCTGTACGCCGCCGGCTGCCCCTCGGGCGCGCGGCTGACCCAGTATCCCGGCTGGCCGGACACGGCCGAGGCGCACCGCCGCATCGAGGAGGCGCT
>CAIXUF010000170.1 GCA_903922535.1 Candidatus Hydrogenedentota bacterium | reverse complement strand
GTCAGCCAGTACAGGGTCTGGCTGAGCGCCCCAACGTCGCTGAATTCGTGCAGTACCGCGCCGGTCCGCGCGTCGCGGATCTTGAGCATTCCACCACCCTGGTCATTTTCCGACCATTCCGCAAGCTGTCCCAGACTGGAGAAGACGGGGGCAGGGTCATACCAGGAACCGGGCTCTTCCCGGCTGAGGGCCACTTTGCCTGTGTGGGTATCCAGAACTTGCCATTTGCGGGTTGTCTTTTCCGGGCTCCATTGCATGTCCGAAACCATCATGGCCGTGCCGTCGGGAAACCAGCCGAAAAAGTCCCGCAGCGCGGGCAGCGCGCGCTGCGTGCGGTCATGCACGCCGTACAGCAGGATGCCCCGCTCGCAAACCGCCAGGACATGGCTCTCGTCTGGAGAGAGGTGGGCGCTGCGCACGGTGCCGCACGGACTGTCGTTCCGCCACCACGTCTCCTTGCCGGTCACCGCGTCCAGCAGAAACACTCCCTGTTCCGACCAGGCCAGCACCTGCCGTTTCCGAAACTCCGCACCCTTGCCCCCGTTGTGTGAAAGAAGAAAGCGGTGCCAGCGCTGCGTGCCGGATGCAACATCGAACGCATACACCCCGCCGTGGTTGACCATGAGCGCCAGGTTGTCCGCCTGCAGAAATGCAAGCTGGGTGGGGGTGCCGAGGAAGAGGCACTTCTCCGGCTCCGTCACCGTGACCACGTCCCCCTGGCCATGCGCCGCCGCGGAGGACAGCAGGATGCATGCAACAATCCCCAGAACAACCGGTTTCATGAACGACCACATCATTGGCGCCTCTCCCAGCGGTTACTGCTCACCTTCATGCGACAGTCTAATATACCAAAAAACTCTTGACATGGAAAAACAGGATGGACAGGACAAAGGTGCCGCAACGGCCTCCCCAAGCGGCATCTTGACCCTCCTATATATATACCCACGCCCACCATTCTTGCCAAAGTTTCTTTTGATCTTCCTGCAGAATCATTGGCCTTTCGCCCCACCAAAGGACACCCGCCACATGCCACGCTCCTTGTTCTACAATTCTTTATTCCCAATTCTTAGTCATCCCGCCCCGCCCATCGCTCCAATTCGCCTCTGTCCAAGACATACACCGATCTGGCGTCATCGGCCAGGGCGATGCTGCGGGTGGGGCTGTCTGGAAAACGGTACCGGCGCGCAAGCCCCCCATCCTCCAGCGACCATAGCGAAGCTGTGCCGAAATTGTCACTATTGTAGGCAAAGGCGTAGTCGCCGTTGTCGCCAAGGATGATGTGGTTGCGGATGGTCCAGTACTTGTTTCGCTTTTCGGGCAGCCCCGTTTCGATGGTGTGGAGCAGTTCCCCCGAGCGGCTGTCCCACACCCGGACAACTTGGCCGGCGGCGTGGGTGATGACCCGGTCGCCCCTGCCGGCAAAGGCGACCTGGATCGACCCGCTGCCTTTGTATCGGTCGGTGACCATGCCGGCCCAATCCCGGGCGGTCTGTTCGAGCGAATACTTTAAGCCCAAATCTCCGCGGCCCTGGGTCTCGAGAAAGCGCTTCGGTTCGGTGAACGTGCGGAGCAGCGCGCCCGTGCCGGCGTCATGCAGCCAGGCGCGCCCGTAGGCGCCGCTGAGCAGCAGAGTCCCGTCCGGGGAAAAACAAAGGCTCTGCCCGTGACCGTGGTTCCAGTCATTCTGCGTGCAGTTAAACCCCCGTTGACCGGCCTCAACCGTCATGCTGCGCCGCGGAAACCCTTCCGCAATATCCACTACTTCCAGCGCGGGCCAGGCGTTCACGGCCACCCGGCGTCCGTCGTCGGAAAATGACGCCTCCACCCCGGTATCCCATTCCGATTTTGCGTCAAAGATGCCGATCGTCCGTTTCTCCTGCAGGTCCTGGAGCAACGCCCGTTTCCCCTCTGTCTGAATCACCAGAAAGCGCCCGTCCGGCGACAGCGCAAGGGTAACGCCCGTGCCTGAGAACAGCGGCGTCTCCGCGTCCCTGGCATACACCTCGACACTGGTCGATTGGAGCCTGCCGTCCCCGTGACTGTCGTTGACGGCACAGTGCGTCATGGTCAGGTTGAACAGGCCTCCCCAAAACCGGTCGCGTCCGGGCAGCCGCCATTCTCCGGTCTTCTCCATTCCTTTCACCCGGTATGTCGACAACAGGGTCTTCCCGGGAGCCCGGTTGTACGCCGACAAGTGCCCGCCGTTTTCAAACTTCATCACGAGGCTGTCCGGCGCGATTCTCCGTCCGTCAAACACCCGGGCCGGCGCGGCATCGGGTGTCGGCGGCCAGTACCACACGTTGCGGTCCTCATCATGCGACAGGACCATGTCGGGGCCCTCCATGGGCCGCTGGATGCGGACCCTGAGCAGCGTGTGCCCGGGCCGGGAAAGGGTTTGCTGGATCGCGCCGGTTTGCGCGTCGAGCACGCAGGCCTTCTTTTGGTCATAGGTTATGAAATACAGGCACTTCTCGTCGGCCGACCAGGCGGGTTCGCTGAAATGCTCCGGAATGTCGCCCAGATCGCGCACCAGCGAGCCGGTTCTCGTATCGAAGATGCGGAGTCCGGTGACGCCGTCCTTCCACGGGCAAACCATGGCGAAAAGGCCCGAGGCCGACAGGCTCCCCCATGGACCGCATTGCGCGTCCGGAATCGCATGCCCCTCCGAGGCCCGGCCGCTGTCCAGGTCCATCAGAAAGAACTCCCTTGACAAGTCCCGGGATCCTGCCGGGACGCTTGCCTTCGCCGGATTTGAGAGCCGGATGAATAACGCCGTCTTCCCGTCGGGCAGGAAGGCCACGGGAAAGGCATCCGGCATATCCCCGAAAACACGCCGTCCCCGAGTCTCCGTATCATAGAGCACAGTCGTGTACCGCTGTGTTCCGCCGTCCGGGTCTGCGCTGAAAAGTGCCAGGAGACGGCTCCCATCGTGCGAAAGTCGCGCATTGACGATCCGGCCGTATTGGTCTTCCCGACACCGCCAAAGTTCGCGGCCCGTGGCCTTGTCGATCAGGAACAGGTCCGGACTCTCCGCCATGACAATAGATTCTCCACCCCAATCCAAAACGCCTCCCTGCGGATGCTGCCAGCGCTGCGCGCCGGAGTGTGTGTCAAAGGCGCGAAGGCCGCTTAGGGTAAAGGCCAGGAACAAGTTCTCTTCCGGCATGCAATCCACGCCGCGACGCAGGAAGTTTGTAACGAATAGGTATTCCTCGGGACCGGTTGCCATGGGCGCCTCGGCGCACACCGCCGAAACGGACGGCACCAGCGCGGCAAGCAGCAGCGCCCGCAGCAGCGTGCAAACGACGCACCGTCTAATAGGAGTCCTCACTTTTTACAGTACATCCTTCGGCCGACCCGGCCAGCGGTACAGGTCTCCCTTTTCCAGGACATACACCGACTTGGCGTCGTCGGAAAGGGCGATCCTGCGGGACGCATCGCCTGAAAACCGGTACCGGCGCACAAGCTCCCCGTCCGCCAGCGACCAGAGCGAAGCGGGCGCGAAATTGTCGCGGTTT
>CAIXUF010000169.1 GCA_903922535.1 Candidatus Hydrogenedentota bacterium | reverse complement strand
GTTCTTGGTCAGTTGAAACGCGGACGGTTTTGGCACCTCGAAAAGGGGTCCGGGCCGGTTGACATCGTGGAGGTCGATGGTTCGAGCCCATTATCGCCCACCATATTTGATTTCTTGACGCCCTCTGTGCGGATACCGTACAGAGGGCGTTCTTCTTTTGGCGCCTCACTGAAGCCCACGGGTGGCCAGGGGCCGTAAAGGAAGTGCCGCGCCGGCCGCACGCCGCGAGCGCGATCCCCTCCCGCCAAAGGGGCGTCCCTGCCCGCGTCTTTTGTCGTGTGCGGTTCATGTGCGCGAAGCCCACGCACGCGAATCTCACCCAGTCGCACCGTTATGGGCGGAGTGGTATAATGGCGGACAAGGAGATGCGATCATGAAACAATCTTTCATGGCTCTGTTCGCGTTTGTGCTGGTTTCGGGCTGCGGCGTGGAACTGATGACAACAACGGCGACACAGGCGACACTCGAGGCGCAGCAGGCGCAGGCGATGAAGGGGCAGGTGGCGCGCGTGTCCAACCAGTCGGGCCGCATGAGCCTGGAGCACGCCATTCAGTTGTACAAGGCGGAAAAGGGCAGCAACCCCGCCTCGCTGGATGATCTTGTCCCCAACTACCTGCCGGTAATGCCCAAGCGCGCCGACGGCACACCCTTCGGCTATGACTCCGCAACCGGAGCCGTGCTGGACGGTCCGGCCGCACCGGCCGCGTCCGCCGCGCCGACCGCATCGACCGCACCGGCCACATCGGCCGCGGCCTCCGCAATACCCGCGTATGTCCCGCCCGACAACGCGATCACCCAGCAGGACAAGCAGACCATGCAGGACATTCGCGAGGCAATCACCAAGTATGGCACCGCCACAGGGTACTATCCGGGCACATTGGACGTGCTGTATCCGCAGTATCTGCTCAGGCCGCCGCGCACATCGGCGGGCCAGCCATTCCTGTACAACAATCAGAATGGCACCGTGACGCATCCGCGACAGGCCGCATCGGCCGCTCCGGCGGCCCAGCCGACGGCCAGTGCCGGCGGTGCGGGCCCTTTGGGTCAGGTTACCACCGGTATCGGCATGCAGCAGCAGCTCGACGGCGCGAACAACAGCGGCGCGTCGTCGGCGCAGGGCTACATGAACCGATCGCTTAAGCAGTCGGCCGGCGGCCAGACGGACCGGCAGAACAAGGCCATGGACCAACTGGGACTTTAGTGGGGGTCTAGGGTCTGGGGTCTTGGGTCTAGGAAGACAAGTGGCGATCAGGACGTGGCGGGGGGTACTGTTTGAACGCCACGGTTTAGAATGCACCGGGGTTGGGGGTATCATATCCGGAGGCGGGCGCGACATTGATAATTACGCCCGGCAAAAAATAGCCCAAACGGCATGCAGATAATTGCAAGGACATGCCTGGAGAAAGAATGAACAAAAGTCTTGTCATAAATGTCACCCCGCTGGAGACGCGCATCGCGCTTGTCGAGGACGGGCGTCTCGCCGAGTTGATGATTGAGCGCGAGGAAAATCCGAGCATCGTGGGCAACATCTACCGGGGCCGGGTTGACTCGGTGCTTCCGGGCATCCAGGCCGCGTTCATTGATATCGGATTCGAGAAGAACGGGTTCCTGTACGTTTCCGACATCGCCGGGGCCGAGGGCACGGGTGACGTGGAGCTTGTCGACGGCGTCCCGCGCGCGCGCACCCGCGCCAAACGGGCCCGCCAGCAGCCCATTGAAACCATGCTCAAGCGGGACCAGCACATCATGGTGCAGGTCGTCAAGGACCCGCTGGGCACCAAGGGTCCCCGGCTCACCAACTTCATCACGATTCCGGGACGCTACTGCGTGCTCATGCCCACGGTCGGCACGCTGGGCGTTTCGCGCAAAATAGACTCGGACAAGGAGCGCGACCGGCTCAAGCGCATTCTCAAGGAACTGCGCCCGGCCGGGCTCGGCATCATCACCCGCACGGCCGGCGAGGGCCGATCGCGCGAGGACTTTGAGGCCGACATCGGGTTCCTTGCCCGCATCTGGGACCGTGTCAAGGACAAATATGAGCGCACGCGCGGCGCCGGGATGCTTCGCGAGGACTTGGGGCCCATCCTGCGGACCGTGCGCGACCTGTTCTCGGCCGACTTCGAGAAGCTTGTCATCGACAGCGAAAACGACTATGAGCGCATCCAGAGTTTCCTGGAGAATTTCGCGCCCCAGCTCACCGGCCACGTGAAGCTGTACAAGAACAAGCAGCCACTGTTCGAGAAGATGGGCATCGAGGAGGAAATCACCAAGGCGCTGCGCCGCAAGGTGTTCCTGCGCAGCGGCGGCTATCTGGGCATCGACCAGACCGAGGCGCTCATTGCGATCGACGTGAACACGGGCAAGTTCCTCGGCAAGAAGCAGCTTGAGGACACGGTCCTGCAGACCAACCTGGAGGCGGCCGAAGAAATCGCGCGGCAGGTGCGCCTGCGCGACCTGGGCGGCATCATCGTGGTCGATTTCATCGACATGGAAGTTCAGCAGAACCGCCGCGCGCTGCTGCGTCACTTCTCCGAGGCGCTCAAGCGTGACCGTGCGCGGATCACGCTGTCCGAGGTGAGCGAACTGGGCATGATTGAGATGACCCGCAAGCGGGTCAAGCACAATCTGGTCAAGGCGCTCTCGCAGCCCTGCCCCTACTGCGAGGGCAGCGGCATGGTGCGCAGCGTGACCACGGTCACCTTCGACACCTTCCGCCGCCTGCAAAGCCTGTTCTGCCGTACCAGCGAGCAGCACGTCATTCTGCAGGCCCATCCCGACGTGGCCCGCAGGCTCGAAACGGAAAACCGCGGCATTCTGGACCTCATCCTGGAGAAATTCAACCGCCAAATCACCATTGAGGCGGTCGACCGCTTCCACATCCACGACATCCACATCCTGCGCGCCCGCTCGCGGCAGGAAATAGAGGAATGAAACCGGTGCGGATGCCCCGCCTTTTTGAGTGCGTACGGCCATGCCGCCGCTTTTCTTCGCCGCGGCCCTGCCACGGCGGCGCGAAGTGCAACTTCGCGGACAGGGAGGTTCCCAACTGCAATTTGGGAACGAGGGAACCGAGGCCGGAGTCCTTTGCATGAGTTTCATTCTTTGCGCCGCACTTTCCGTGGGCTGGCTGTCCGCAGCCGGACCGGGCGGCACACTGGCCTACGTGGCCGGCACGGAGCAGGAAGACCAGTGCGTTATGGTGCTCGACCTGGCCTCGGGTCAGGCCGTGCGCGCTGGACGGGGGCATCATGATGGCGCGCCCCGGTGGTCGCCCGACGGGCAGCGGCTCGTTTTCGAAACGCGCACAGACAGGGGCATGGGCATTTGCGTGGCCGCACCTGACGGGTCGGACCAGAAGATCCTGGGCGCGTCACACCCCACGAACACGGACCCACGGTGGTCGCCCGACGGAAAGCGGCTTGCCTGGGCCGTCGAAGATGAGGGGGGCATCCAATTCCATATCGTTGTGTGCGACCCGGCATCGGGAACCGAGACGCGCTGGGGCGGGGAGAAGACGGCCGCGATGCGGCCTGTCTGGCTGCCCACGCTGGACCTGATGAAATTCATGGACGAAAGCGTGGAAAACAAGGATGCGGCGGATGCGCTGGTCGCGCTCAAGAGCGATGCGGACGCGCACGGCGCGCTGGTTGCGGCGGGCATTCAGGGCGCGCCGGGCAAGATGATCACCGAACCGATGCTCGTTACCGAATCCAATGCGGCGCCGCTGCTGGCGTTGATGATCAAGGACAGCGCGCGGTATGTGGAGTGGTGCATCGAACCGGACGGCGAAGGGCGGCAACTCGCGTATGAGTCCAACGACGGCGGTGACCGCGAAGTCTTTGTCATAGGACGCCGCGGCATTGTCAATGTGAGCAACAACCGCGCGGCGGACTGGAATCCCGTGTGGTCGCCCGACAACAAGTGGCTGGCCATTGAATCTTTCCGTGACGGGCGGCGCGGCGTGTACAAGCTGATGGTGGGCACGGGCAATGTGACGGCCTTGGATGCCGGCAGAGAGTATGACTGTTGGGGTCCGGCTTGGTCGGCCGACGGCAAGTGGGTCGCCTACGTCTCCGACCGGTCCGGCGCGCCGCGAATTTGGGCCGTGTCGACGGCGGGCGGCAATGCGGTCCAGTTGACGAAGGAATCGGGCTATGCCTATGCGCCCGCGTTCAAACCCAAGGCGAAGAAGGTCAAGGGGGCGGGCAAATGAAACGCGCACACCTCCTTCTGGTTTGCCTTCTTGCATTGCTCCCGGCATCCGGCCATGCCCGGGACGCATCGGGGCTGCTCGATCTGATTGTCACGCCCAACAACGGCATGCCCGCCATGGTCACGCCGGGCGGCGCGTTTGACGCGGTGCTCCGCGAAAAGGGCGAACTGCGCATGCTGCGCGACGGGAAGGCGCTGCCGCTCACGGCGGCATGGACGGCCCTGCCCGGCGGCAGCTTCCGTGCGCACTGCAGCGTGCCCGCCGACGCCGCTTTGGGCGCGTGGTCCCTCGAATGTTCCGCCAGCGGCAAAACCGACACCACGGTCCGGGCGCTGCATGTTTTCGCGGAGTTCCCTGAATACTACATTATCGCGCACCTGAGTGATGTGCACATCGGTAACGACAGCGTGCCGGGTGCGTCGGAGGAAACCTTCCGCAAGACACTGGCCGCGGTGAACGATTCGGATGCGGCGTTTGTCGTGATCACCGGCGACCTGACGCACAATGGCATCCCCGACCAGTTCCGGAACTTCCTGGCCGTGCTCGACACCTGTGCCGTGCCCACCTGTGTGTGTCCGGGCAACCATGACCGCACGGAACACAACTATGAGAACTTCTTCGGACCGCTGACCTACCGCTTCACCTTCGGCCGCGACGGCTATCTCGCCTTCGACACCAAGGACTTTGTGGTGGCCGACAGCCTGGGGCCGCAAGACGGGCTGCTCTGCGCGTATCGGCGCGAACTGAAGCCCTGCCGCTGGGTAATCGGCCTCACGCACCGCTACGAGCCGACGATGGGCATGCGCGCGCAGTTGACGCTGTTCGTGGATGACCCGCTCGACCTGCTGCTCTTCGGCCACATCCACCGCGAGCTGGACCCGGCAAAGGGCGAGATCATGCCCTGGGGCACGCTGCCCATGGTGGCCGTGCCCGCCGAGCTTAACGGGAAGTACCGGCTCATCGACGTCACCGCGCAGGGGCCAAGGCCAAGGCCGGTGTCGGAAGTGAAATAGTTCACGTCATTTCGAGCAAAGCGAATCTCTTGCTCGCGAACGCTTCGCAGCAAAGGCATGGTTGCAAGAGATTGCCATGCCCGCAATGACGTGGTGAAGTTCTCGGGTTGGAAAAAGGAGCCCTGACCATGCACATTGCCATCGCCCTTTCCCTCATGACATTGTCGTTGCTCAACACAGAAGAACCCGGCGCAGGTGTGCCCGCGCCTTTCCTGCTGGGTACGGCCTCGCCGATGGACAAGGTCTTCCGGGAGGCTGCGGACTTCAAAGGTCCGCTGAACGGCCCGGTGCGCATTGCGGCGGCGGGCCGCGAGCGCGAGAGCTTCCAGGTGGTGTGCGTGCCGCTGGCAGCGCCGCTCAAGGGCGTGCAGGTGGAGGTTTCCGATTTGGCGCGCGTGGACGGCGGCGAAGCGTTTCCGGCCGCGCGCGTCACCTGGCATCCCGTCGGCTACGTGCAGACCAAGCCCTCCAATTCCGCCATCCGCCGCACGGGCTGGGGATGGCCCGACGTGCTTATGCCCGCCAAGCCCTTCGACGTGGAACCCGGCTTCGTCCAACCCGTATGGTTCACGGTCGATGTGCCCGACGGCACCGCGCCGGGACTGTACAAGGGCACAATCACCTTCACGCCGGAAGGCGTTGCCAAGCGCACAATGGATGTCGAGTTGACCGTGCGCGCCTTCTCGCTGCCGCTGCGCGGCAAGCTCAAGACCGCGTTCTGCATCAATCCCGGCATCTGGGAGGCCTGGTACAGGCCGGACGAGGTGCGCCAGCGGCTGGGACAGCCGGAGAAGTACTCGCACGGGCCGCTCTACACCTCCTACGAATGCGAGGATGTGCTGCCCCACGAGAAATGGCTGGAGGTGTATGACTTTCTGCTGGCGCACCGAATCAGCCCGACGGTCATTTACTCGGGGATGAAGAACGGCCGCACACGCACGGTGCCCACCCGCGACGACATGCAGTACTGCTACGACCGCGGCATGAACGCCACCTGCCTTGCCAGCTGCGACGTGCTTTTCGGCGAGCCCGAAAAGGCGGACCGGCAAATGGCTGAGTTCGAGGCGTGGTTCCGCGACTGGGAAGGATTCGTGAAGGAGAAGGACTGGAAGGATTTCACCTGGTACGTGCACGGGTTCGACGAGTCCGAAATGCGTCCCGATCCCGCGGCCAACGTGGACCCGTCCATCCGTCGGCTCTACGGCATGATCGGCGAGAAGTTCCCCTGGCTCAAGCGGGAAACGGCCAATCCCTACACCGCCAAGAACGTCGGCTATTTCGACATCTGGACGCCGCTCACACAGCAGTTGAGCGGCGACCTGACACCCTACCGCGAACGGCAGGCGGCGGGGGATCAGTTGTGGGCCTACGTGTGCTGCGGGCCGGGCAAGCCCTACGCCAACTTCTTCATCGACTTCCCCGGCGTGGACCCGCGCATCCTCGGCTGGCAGTACTGGCACTACAATGTCACGGGCTTTCTTTATTACCTCATCAATCTCTACGAGCCCCAGGAAAACTGGAACCAGAACGGGCCCAAATGGCCCGAGCGCCCCTGGGACCCGCTCTCCTTCAACACCAACAGCGACGGCATCCTCATGTACCCCGGCCCCGACATGACCCCGCTCGCCAGCACGCGCCTCGAAAACATCCGCGACGGCATCGAGGACTACGAGGCGCTGGCGATGCTCAAGGACCTGGCCGCGCAGGTGGAGCAGAAGGGCGGCGCGGACGGGCTGCCTGCACGCGCGCGAGAAGCGGTCGCGGTCCGGCCCGAAGTGGCCGCATCCTGGACCGAGTACACGCAGGACCCGGCGCGTATCGAGTTGGCCCGCGCGGAAGTGGACGAACGGATCGAGGAATGCATGCTGGCACTGGGGACGGGGAAGTAGCCCCGTTCTTGCCGTACAGGACGCACTCCACAAAACCCGCGCCACCACAACGGTGAAGGCGGAGCCCCATTCATGGCCGAGGCAGGTCCTTTTTGCGGCGGCGTCATGTTGCCGCGAAATCTGCTGGCGTGAGATATTTATGGGGCCTCAGGATTCTGTTCCCGAGGGTTGACTGCATGACAAAGTGCCTGCACATGGGCCACGCTGCACCGGATATGTGTTACAGCATTCAATTGTGATTATGCCGTATAATTGTCCCTGAACGACGGCACAAGAAACCGGGAGGCTCTTATGAATCGCATGCTGGTTTGGACGGGCTTGGCGGCGACGCTGGCGTTGGCAGGCGCCATGGCCGCCGCACAGGACAACGGGCTTTGGATCGATCCGCGCTGCCAACCCCTCGATATCACAAAGCTCGGGCCGTTTCTGCAGAACGACGACGGCAGCCTGTTGATGGTGGACAAGAACATCCTGCGCACCAGCACCGACGGCGGCAAGACCTGGTCAGAAGGCGGGGACGTCATTGATCCGGGTATAAACATTACCCCAAACGGGCATGTGGGGCAGTTCCTGCGCACTAAGGACGGCGCGCTGGTCATCCTGTTTCTGGATCACACCAAGTACGTGTTTGCGTGGGACGATGAGAAGAACGCGCCCAAACCGGAGTGCATCCTGGAACTGTGGAGCATCCGCAGCACCGACGGCGGCAAGACCTGGTCGGACAAGCAGCGGCTGCTGGACGGGTACAACGCCGACTTCATGGGCTTCATCCAATTGAAGAGCGGGCGGTTGGTGGCAACCGTGGAACATCTGGACCCCGAACTGTGCCGGTGGCTGGGCTGCTCTTTCGTTTCCGACGATGAAGGCAGAACATGGACGCGCAGCAACTGGATTGACCTGGGCGGGCGTGGAAATCATGACGGCACGCTGGAACCGGCGGTCATCGAGCAGAACGACGGACGGCTGATGATGTTTATCCGCACCAATATGGACCGGATCTGGGCGGCATGGTCGGAGGATCAGGGCCGGAACTGGCGGGTCATCCAGCCCACCGACATCGAGGCCAGCAGCGCCCCCGCCTGGGTGACCCGGCTGCGCAGCGGTCGCCTCATGATGGCCTGGAACCCGTTGCACCCCGAAGGCCGGGACTGGCCCAAGGGCGGGAACCGATCCATGACCGAAAGACCCGCGTCCTGGTACCGCGAGGAAGTGTGCGTGGCCTTCTCTGACGACGACGCGAAGACTTGGACGAAACCGGTCGTCGTGGCGCGCTATCCGGGAAAATCGCTCGCCTATCCCTACATTTTCGAGCGCGCCCCCGGTGAGGCGTGGGTAATGACTTATTACGGGGACCCGCACCTCGCCATCAAGCTGAACGACAAGGATTTTGCGCCCACGCCACAACCGTAATGGTTGGCGTGGTCCTTGGCGATTCGTTGACTCTTTACTGGTCTCACCGTGGGAGCCCTCTTTGAATAGCCTACTCTATGGGCGTTCCGCAATTGGCGATAACCACCTGCATTGCAGGGGTGAGCTGTTTCACCAACTCGGCGTTGTAGGCATGGGAGGTCGTGTCCGCGATGCTGTCGGGCGTGGCGGCAAATATCCGCGCGGCTCCAACGGCATACCCCCTCGACTTTGCCGCGGGCGATCCTTCCCGAACCGCAGGATCGACGTCGGTCACAAAGATGGAAATGGTGTTGTCCGTGTTGCGGCGGATGTCGAACGTGCGGAACTGCTGGGGGAAATCGCGGAGCGAGGACGTTTCGACCTCCCAGAAACCCTGTTCTGGAACGGCGGCATCCGGTGACGGCTGGGGAGTCACAACGTTCACGTGGCGGTGTCCCGAGATCCACAGGATGAGGTTTGTGTAGGCGTGCAGGTCGTTGAGCAGCTTTTCGGCGTCCATGGCGGAAAGCGGAGTAATCGTGGTGTCGTTGAGGTCTTTTTGCGGGAGTATGGGAATGTGCGCGGCGATGATCATGAGCTTGCCGTTGTTCTGGCCCTCGTCAAGTTCACTTCTGAGCCAGTCTTCCCGGGCCTGGTCGAGGCATCCGGCGGCATAATTTGGCTGGCCTGCTCCCTTGCAGGTGTCGTCGAGCACGATTATCTTAAGCGGCACGTCCGACTTCGGCTCGAAGCTGTAGCAGGCAAAGTCGCTGTCGAGGTTGGCCTGGGTGAATCCGTGTCCGACCGGGTTCGACGTGGTGTTGAAGAACTCCTTCATCCAATTCAGGGTTGTGGAGGTGGCCGTCGCGAGGGTGTGGCGGTTCTCGTCGGCGACGACGGTCGGGGGCACGTCAAAGTCTTCCTGCGGCCCCGCTTTTATGACATCGCCAAGGGGCGTCGAACCGTCGACCACGCCCATATAGGCACCGTAAAGGTCCACGCCGTCCGGCACCGGAATGGGGCTGTTGATCATGTTGAGAACCGTGTTGCCAATGTGGGCCTGCATGGTCTTCACATCCTCATAGCAGGAGCCCATCCAGAACTGGTCGTGGTTGCCGACGGTCTGATACCAGGGAATTTCCCTGTCGAGCCCGGCGGCCTTGTACGGCCTCTGATAATCAATTCTGTCGGCCCCGTCATGCGCGCCGGAACTGGGGGTGATGACCTTGCCGTCAAGAACGTCGATAAACCACCTCAACTCGTTGTACTGGGAGTTGTTGGTGTCGTCGCCCAGCGAAATGCCGAAATCGAACGGCGTCTTCTTGTGCAGCGCGTTGATCGTCTGAACGGCGGCATCGAGCACCTGGGTAGTCGAAAGAATGACCGGCGAATAGGCCGATCCGCAGGAATTCGGCGCGCCATACGGGGCGGCCCAGCCCACATAGAGCGGCTGCGCCGGGGATTCCTTGTCGGCGATATGAATGTCGCTCATGGTGAAAAACGACAGGAGGCGCGCGGCGCCGGGTGCGTCCGTGTGGGCGGGGGCCAGTTCGGTGCGCTTGTCATAGGGTTGCGGATGGTTGGGGTCCGTGCTGTAATTGGTGCCGCCGCCCACGAGCCAGTCACTGTAACCGAGTTGTTCGTAGAGCGCCACCTGTGAAGGGGTGATCTTCTGGGTGTCCGGAGAGACGGCGACGGGAAGCACCTGCTGTTCAGCCGTCGTGTAAACCTCCTTGGAAATCGGCCATTCCACGACGCATCCAGCCAGTTGCAGCAGGAATGCCAGGGACAGAGCAACGCCGACAGTTCTAGACATTCCATTGCACAAGCTCTTCATAACGGCCTCCTTGTTTGATCTTTGAGCACCCCGCTGGAAGAACATGTTCGCGCGGGGAAGAGTCTCCCAACTCCAAGACCAAATATGATGATAGTCCGCAAGTCACGCTTGCGGAATCAGGGAATCCCTGAATTGTCCCTGCGAAATCCCTTAGCGCGTCGTGTGGGTGACGTGTGTCGAATCCGCCGGGACAGGGTTCTTGCGCCCGGATTCGCTGGTGCGTCCCGCATGGCCTCGGGCACCCAACAGCCACAAGGGGATTGTCCGTCACTCCCGCGAAGGCGGGCGCATCCCTGCCGGCTTTCTTGGATCAAACCGGAGCGCCCCGCTTCGCTTCAGGCACCCTGCACTCTTGCGTTTCCATTTTGTCCGGACGTTGGCGATTTCCGTGGGGAATCGGTTAGAATACTGTTGACAGGCGGTCCGGCAGAGGAAAAAACAGGTGCGCGCTCCGCGCGGCCGTTTTGGCCCGACCCGCACGCACCGCCCCAGCAGGACTTTGGAGCATCTATGAGCACAGTAATCGTAACCGGTTCGGGGGGATTGATTGGGGCGGAAACCGTGCGCCAGTTTTCGCGCGCGGGCCACACAGTGGTTGGCGTGGACAATGACATGCGCGCCTATTTCTTCGGCGCCGACGCGTCGACCCGCTGGTCGGCGGAACGGCTGCGGGAGGAATGCCCCAATTACCGCCATCATGAGGCGGACGTCCGCGACTATGCGGCGCTGGAGCGCGTTTTCGCCGGGTACAAGGGCGACATTTCAGTGGTGGTGCATACGGCGGCGCAGCCGAGCCACGACTGGGCCGCCCGGGAGCCGCTGACCGATTTCGGCGTGAACGCCACCGGCACGCTGCACATGCTGGAACTCACCCGGCTGCACGCGCCGGAGGCAACGTTCATCTTCACGTCCACCAACAAGGTCTACGGCGACACGCCGAACCTGCTGCCGCTGGTGGAGCAGGAGACCCGCTGGGAGGTGGACGCGTCACACCCCTACGCCGAACACGGCATCGACGAGAGCATGTCCATCGACCAGACCAAGCACTCCGTGTTTGGCGCGTCAAAAGTGGCCGCGGACGTGATGGTGCAGGAATACGGCCGTTATTTCGGCATGCACACCGCCGTGTTCCGCGGCGGCTGCCTCACCGGGCCGGGCCACAGCGGTGCCGAACTGCACGGGTTCCTGGCCTACCTCATGAAATGCGCCATGACCGGAACCACCTACCGGATCTTCGGCTACAAGGGCAAACAGGTCCGCGACAACATCCACTCACTCGACGTCGCGCGCTTCATGGCGGCCTTCGTCGACGCGCCCCGCGCGGGGGAGGTTTACAATCTCGGCGGCGGCAAGGCCAACAGCACGTCCATTCTCGAGGCGTTCAAGCTCACGGAGAAGTTCACCGGCAAGGCGCAGGTCCACACCTACCTCGACCAGAACCGCGCGGGTGACCACATCTGCTACTACTCCGACCTGCGCAAGATGCGCGCCCATTATCCCAAGTGGGACATCACAATCTCGCTAGAGGAAACCATCCGCCAAATCGTCCAAGCTTGGCGTGAACGACCTGCCACCTCCGGATGAAAGCCTGGTTTGACTGGCGCGCCATCTGCCTGGCCCTCGTCCTCGCCGTGGCGGCCGCGCTGCCCTACCTGAGCACGAGCATCGACCGGCGGGATTATTTCTTCTTCGACGTCACCCTCACGTCCACCTCGCCGGGGACGACGCAGGTTTTCTGGGACCTGGGCAAGGGCTACAACGAGACCGACTCGTCCCGCCAGCCGCTGAAGATCGAGCCCAAGCCCGTCGTCTACCGCTACATGATGCCGATGGGGACGTTCTATCACCTGCGGCTCGACCCGATCGACGGCGTCGGCGTCTTCACGTTTTCTCACGCCCAGATTGCCAACGTCCGCGGCAAGGTCGTCCATAAGTTCAAGCCGGATCAATTCCGCCCGAACGGCGACATCGCCCGCGTGACGGTCCAAGGCGACACGTTCACCGTCGTCACCAAGCCGAACTCGCACGACCCCTACCTCGAAATCGACTTGCCCGAGCCCCTCGTGCTCCAACCCACGGGCAAGATCTGGCTGCGGGAGGGATTACCGCGCGCGATTCCGGTCTTCATCATCGGCCTGATCCTCGGTACCCCGTTCGTGGCATCGCGCCTCCTGCGCCTCGCGATGGCACTGGGCCGCTGGGCGCAGCGTCGCCCGCGCACCGCGATCGCCACGTCGGTCCTGCTCGCCGTCGCCGTGCAGTGCCACCCCATCCTCTTCCAGGGCCGGAGTTTCGCCTCGCCGAACAACGGCGGCCTCATGCTCTACGGCAACCTGCCCACGCTGCCGGGCTCGAAGGAATACATGTATATCAATGGCATGGCGTCCGACACAGGCGCCCTGCTGTTCAACCACCTCTACTACCCGATGATCCAGCGCGACGCCCTGCTGAAGCATGGCGAGCTGCCGCTCTGGAACCGCAACTCCCTCGCCGGTGAACCGCTGCTCGGCCAGGGCCAGTCGATGTTCGGCGACCCGTTTAATTTCCTGACCATCGCCACCGACGGCGCGGCGTGGGCGTGGGATGTGCGGTTCCTGCTCGCGCACTGGCTGTTCGGCGCGGGACTGGCGTTCATCGTCTGGCGGCTCACGCGCCACCTCGCCGCGTCGGTGCTCGTGGGCATCACCGGCGTCTTCATCGGCTTCTTCACCTACCGGCTCTGCCACCCCGCCAATTTCAGCATGTGCTACGCGCCGTTGATCCTGTGGGCGTGGACCGGCCTGATTTCCGCGGACACTCCCCGCCGTCAGGCGGGTTGGCTTGC
>CAIXUF010000168.1 GCA_903922535.1 Candidatus Hydrogenedentota bacterium | reverse complement strand
ATGAAGGCAGTTGTGCGGCAGGGTTTCTGGAAGGGTGAATTGTCGCATAACCGTCGTGACGGAACACGCTTTCCCGTTCAGGCAACAATATCTGAGGTGCGAAACACGGAAGACCGGGTTATTGGCCACATCACCATAATTCGCGATGTCACCGAACACAGGCGGCAGGAGGAGGAGAAAGCCAAACTCCAAACCCAACTCCAGCAGGCCCAAAAGATGGAATCGGTGGGCCGGCTGGCGGGCGGCGTGGCGCATGACTTCAACAACATGCTGGCTGTGATCCTTGGCTACACCGAGGTGGCCCTGGATCAGGTGGATCCGGCCCGACCGCTCCACGCAGACCTGAAAGAAATCCAAACGGCCGCCAGGCGCTCCGCCGACCTCACCCGCCAACTGCTGGCCTTTGCCCGAAAGCAGACCGTCGCGCCCAAAGTGCTCGACCTGAACGAAACCGTGGCGGGCATGCTCAAAATGCTGCAAATGCTCATCGGAGAGAACATACGGCTCACCTGGCGCCCGGGCGCCAATCTGTGGCCGGTCTGGATGGACCCGTCACAAATAGACCAGATCCTTGCCAACCTCTGCGTCAACGCCCGGGACGCCATCACCGACACCGGCAAGGTCACTGTCGGGACGGAAAACAGCGCCGTCGATGGCGACTATTGCGCCCGCCATGCGGGCTTGACGCCCGGGGAGTATGCGCTGCTCACCGTGAGCGACGACGGCCGCGGCATGGGCGAGGAAGTGCGGACCCAAATCTTTGAACCGTTCTTCACGACCAAAGAAATGGGCAAGGGCACCGGTCTGGGTTTGGCCACCGTTTGCGGGATTGTCAAGCAGAACCGCGGCTTCATTGACGTCCACAGCGAGGTGGGGCACGGAACAACCTTCAAGATCTACCTGCCCCGGCATGCGGACAAAGCCGGACCGTCGACGAAAGACGCGTCGGCGCCTGTCGAGCACGGCCAGGAGACCATCCTGCTGGCGGAGGATGAACAGGCCCTCCTCAACATAACCGCAAAGACGCTCGAACGCCTGGGCTACACCGTACTGGCGGCCGGCACGCCCGGCGAGGCCATCTCCATGGCCAGAGAACACCCGGGAGAGATCGATCTGCTGATGACCGACGTGGTCATGCCGGAAATGAACGGCCGGGACTTGGCGGAACGGCTGCAATCCCTTTACCCCCGCATGCAGATTCTGTTCATGTCCGGCTACACGGCCGACGTCATTGCCCACCACGGCGTGCTGGATGAGGGGACCCGTTTCATCCAGAAACCCTTTTCCGCAGCAGACCTGGCCGCCAAAATACGGGAGGCGCTGGACAGTGAATAACCCAAAAAACAACTGTCGACTTCAGGCAGAATCTTCCGAAGTCATGAATGCCATAGACTTTGCGGAAAAGAATCGACACAAATCCGAATCACCCGCCGGGCAAAGTCCATATCGTCCATGCCGTCCATAAAGTCCATAGAGTCCATAGAGTCCATGACTTAAAGTGAGCCATGGTCGACCCATCTGCCGTTTCCTGTACAACGCCCTTCCTCTTGTTCGCAGACGCGTCATCTTGCCGCGTTCTGCCGCCGAACTGCTTAACCCCGGCCCGCCCCGCGTGGGCCGGGAAGCTTTCAATTCTTGAAATGCGGCATTATTTTCATTGCGCCATTGGGGCAAACCTGCTAGAGTGGAACTGCGATTCTCCATCCCCGCCGGGCAGGGGGCAGACCGGGAACGCATGATCGGATGCACGCCATCAAAAGCAAGGTCTCAGAAACCGGCAGGGAAACGGATTTCCCCGAGCTTTCTCTCGTGCGGCGGACCGTCCTGTGGCTTGCCTGCATTGGGCTGGCATATTTCCTCGCGCACAAGATCGCCTTCTTCTTTCCCGACGCCGAAGACGCCCTCATGGCGGTGTGGCCCGCCGGTGGCATTGGCCTGGCGGCGCTCCTGCTCAGTCCGCGCCGCCTTTGGCCGGCCGTTGCGACGGTCCTCTTCCTTGTCGGGAACACGGCCAACCTGACGGATGGGCGGCCCCTCCTGGGCAGCCTGGGGTTCATGACGGCGAACGTTCTGGAATCCTTGGGCTGCGCCTGGCTGATCCTCCGGGTCTGCGGGGAGGGGGCAACCTTCCGCCGGGTGCGTGAAGTGTTGGCCCTGGTCGGCGGCGCGGCCATCGTGAACGCAGCCACGGCGATTTTTGGCGCAGGAACCGCGTGGTATGTCTGCGGCGCCCTCTTCGAGGAATTCTGGAAAACATGGTATGTCAGCGACGGCCTTGGCATCCTGCTGATTACCCCGCTCATCGTCTCGTGGGGCAGACGGCGGAATACGCCGACGGAAACAGGTTGGCGCCGGTCGGTCGAAGTGACCGCGTTCTTCGTTCTGTGGTGCGCGCTGGCATGGAGATCGTTTAATCCTGGATTCGGGCTTGTCTTGAAGCAAACCCCGCCGCCTTATCTTCTCATGGCCCTGCTTGTCTGGCCCGCCCTGCGCTTTGGTCCGCGCGCCACCACGCTTGCGCTGGTGCTGTTGACAGTCATAACCATCACCAGTGCCGCGGTCACGGCAGGCCCCCTGGTCTGGGGAGGCAGCACTCCGACACAGCGACTGCTGCTGGCGCAGATGTTTGTGACGGTGATGACCGTCGCCGCGCTGCTGCTGGCCGCCAGCCATGCGGAAGCCCAGTCCGCCGTGCAATCCGTCCGCAAGAGCGAGGCAAAGTACCGCGAACTGGTGGAATGCGCGAACAGCATTATCCTTCGCTTCGACAGGTCAGGAACGATAACCTTCTTCAACGAATACGCCTCCCGCTTCTTCGGATACTCCCAGGAGGAAATCATCGGCCAGAACCTTGTCGGGACCATCGTCCCGGCCACCGACAGCGCGGGAACAGACCTCGCCGAAATGGTGCGTGACATCGTGGCCCGTCCCGAACGCTACGAGGTCAACCAGAACGAGAACATCCGCAAGGGTGGGACGCGCGTGTGGGTGGCGTGGACCAACCGGCCCATCCTCGACGAGTTGGGACAATGCGTCGAGATACTGGCCGTGGGCAATGACATCACCGGCCTCAAACTGGCCGAGGAGGCCATATTCCGCATTGCGCAGGAGTGGCAGCGCACCTTCGATGCGGTCAACAGCGCTGTCTGGATTCTGGACCGGGAGCAGCGGGTGGTTCGTGCCAACAAGACTTCGGAGCGGATCTTCCCGCATTCGGGCGGCACGCTGCTGGGCAGGCATTGCTGGGAAACCGTCCACGGCACCGAAGCACCGATCCCCGAATGCCCGGTTCTCCGGATGCGGAAGAGCATGCAACACGAGAGTACGGACCTCCAGATGGGCGGGTCCTGGTTTGAGGTGGCGGTGGACCCGATCACGGACGCCGACGGCCGCTTGGCGGGCGCGGTCCACGTCATCAGCGACATCACCGAACGCAAGCGGGCGGAGGAGAAGTTGCGGTCCCTGTCGTCACGCCAGGAAGCCCTGTTGGCCGCGGTGCCGGAAATCATCATGGAAGTGGACAATGACAAGATCTATACCTGGGCGAATCCGGCGGGCATCGAGTTCTTTGGGGAGGACGTGACAGGCAGGGAAGCCGCATTCTATTTCGAGGGTGAACAGAGCGTCTACAGCACAGTGCAGCCCCTCTTCAACGGCGATGAAGGCATGGTCTGCGTGGAAAGCCTGCAGCGGCGGAAGGACGGACAGAGACGGCTGCTTGCCTGGTGGTGCCGCACACTGAGGGACAAGGATGGAAACGTGGCGGGCGCGCTTTCTTCGGCGCGGGACATCACGGACCAACGGCGGACGGAGGAGGCGCTGCGGCAGAGCGAAACCGAGTTGCGGTGCATTTTGGACACGACCAGCGACGGGGTGCTGGCCGTCAGCAACGACGGCAGGATCATCCGGGCAAACCGGCGCTTGGGCGAGATGCTCCATATCCCCCAGGCGATGCTGGATGCCAAAGACGACCAGCCCGTGCTGGATGCTGTTGTTGATCAGGTGCTCGACCCCGAGGCGTTCTTGCGGAAGGTGAGGGCGCTCTACGGGTCGAACGACAGAGACACGGACGAGATCGTGTTCAAAGACGGCCACGTTTATGAGCGCTATTCCGCGCCGCTGGCGGTGGCGGGTGCCGCAGGGGGCCGGGTCTGGTTCTTCCATGACATCACCGCGCGCAGGCAGGTGGAGAAGGAGTACCGGACCCTGTTCCTCGAAATGCTGGAAGGCTTTGCCCTGCAGGAAATCATCTGCGATGAAACGGGAACCCCGGTGGACTACCGCTTTCTTGACGTCAACCCGGCTTTTGAGCACGTGACCGGCCTCAGAAGGGAAGACATCGTGGGGCGCACGGTGCTGGAGACGCTCCCCGGAACGGAGCGGAGCTGGATCGAGACCTACGGCAGGGTGGCGCTTACGGGGGAGCCTGCCCGCTTCGAGAACTACACCTCCGACCTGAAAAAGCATTTCGAGGTGACGGCCTTCCGGCCCGCGATCAACCAGTTCGCCTGCATCTTCACCGACATAACCGTCCGCAAACAGTCCGAACTGGCGCTGCGGGAGAGCGAAAGGAAACACCGCCTTCTCACGGAGAACATCAAAGACGTGGTGGGGGTGCTGGACGCGGAGACACTGCGCTTTCTCTATGTCAGCCCGTCGGTGGAGCGGCTGACCGGCTACACCCCGAAAGAGATTCTCGCCGAGCCGGTGACCCGTCGGCTCAGCGTGGAAGATGGCGCGCACGTGGGCAATCTTATTCGCAGCCTGACAGAAGCGTTTATCGCGGGCAAGATGCCCGCCGACACCTTCCACACCATTGAAACGCAGCAGGTCCGCAAGGACGGAACCGCAGCCTGGGTGGAAGTGGTTGCCAGCTTCTATGTCAATGAAGAGAACGGGCGCGTGGAAATACGCGGCGTCACCCGCGACATCTCCGAGCGCAACGAGGCCGAGGCGGAGCGCTTCAAACTCGAAGCCCAGCTTCAGCAGGCGCAGAAGATGGAGTCGGTGGGCCGGCTGGCGGGCGGCGTGGCGCATGACTTCAACAACATGCTGGCCGTGATCCTCGGCTACACCGAGGTGGCCCTGGATCAGGTGAATCCGGCCGAACCGCTCCACACAGACCTGCAGGAAATCCGAACGGCGGCCAGGCGCTCCGCCGACCTGACCCGCCAACTGCTGGCATTTGCCCGAAGGCAGACCGTCGCGCCCACAGTGCTTGACCTGAACGATACCGTGGCGGGCATGCTCAAAATGCTGCAACGGCTCATCGGCGAGGATATCCAGCTCAACTGGCATCCGGGCGCGAATTTGTGGCCGGTCTGGATGGATCCGTCACAAATCGATCAGATTCTGGCGAACCTCTGCGTCAACGCCCGGGACGCCATTGACAACGTCGGCAGGATCACCATCGGGACGGAAAACCGCAGTGTTGACGGGCAATACAGCGCCGGTCATGCAAGCCTTGCGACAGGGGAATATGTGCTGCTCACCGTGAGCGACGACGGCTGCGGCATGGACGCGGAGACGCGCGCGCACATCTTTGAACCGTTCTTCACAACCAAGGAAATGGGCAAGGGCACCGGTCTGGGTTTGGCGACGATTTACGGCATTGTCATGCAGAATGGCGGCTGCGTTGATGTCTACAGCGAGGCCGGACAGGGAACAATCTTCAGGATCTACCTGCCCCGGCATGCGGACGAGGCCCGACAGTCAACGAAAGGCGTGCCGGCACCTGTCGCGCGCGGCCGGGAGACCATCCTGCTGGTCGAGGATGAGCCGGCCCTCCT
>CAIXUF010000167.1 GCA_903922535.1 Candidatus Hydrogenedentota bacterium | reverse complement strand
TTTCCCCGGACGGGACCAAGATGCTCACGGGGGGGCTTGCGGGTGTTTCCGGAGATGCCTATTCGGGCGAGGCGAAGCTGTGGAACACGGCAACGGGAACGCTCATCACCACCTTCTCCGATCAAACGGGTTATGTGACCTCGGTGGCGTTTTCTCCGGACGGGACCAAGGTGCTCACGGGACTCGAAGGAGAGGAGGAAACGGTGAAACTTTGGGACGTCGCCACGGGTGTTGGCGTTCGTACCATCGCTGACCTATATGTGGCCGTTTTTTCTCCAGACGGGACCAAGGTGCTTGGCCGGGGAAGTTCTTATTCGGCAAGTCTTTGGGACACGGCCACGGGAACACAACTCCGGGAGTTCTTCTTCGGCAGTGACTCGGTGGTCTCCGTGGCATTTTCCACGGATGGCACCAAGGTGCTTACCGGGCCGTATAGCGGCGTGGCGGCGTTGTGGGACACGGCCACGGCTGTTTGTGTCCGCACGTTCACCGGAAAGCCGGACTATCTGTCTTACGCGGCGCTTTCCCCGGACGGGAGCAAAGTGTTCACGGGAGCCAGCAACAACAAGGCAAAGCTGTGGGATGCGGCAACGGCCGCTCTTGTCCGCACCTTCACCGGGCATACCAATTCGGTGACCTCCGTGGCGTTTTCCCCGGACGGGACAAAGGTGCTCACCGGGTCATATGACAACACGGCGAAGCTGTGGGATCCAACAACGAGTGCCGTCATTCGCACCTTCAGCGGGCACACCTACAGTGTGAACGCTGTGGCGTTTTCGCCTGACGGAACCAAGGTGCTCACCGGGTCGGGAGACGACACGGCAAAACTGTGGGACGCGGCAACAGGCGCGGAAATCCTCACCCTCACCGGTCCAACCGGCGTGACCTGCGTGGCCTTTTCCCCGGACGGGACCAAGGTGCTTACCGGATCATACGACAGCACAGCGAGGCTGTGGGACGCGGCCACAGGCACGGTGATCCGCTCCTTCGTCAGGAGCGGGAACCAGTCTGAAATATACTGTGTGGCCTTTTCCCCGGACGGGGCCAAGGTGCTGACCGGGTCGGGTGAGTATAACAATGCCACAAACTTGAGTTACGGCGAAGTGAAGCTGTGGGACACTGCCACCGGTGCGGTACTCCGCACCTTTACCGGCCACACGGGAATGGTGCGCGCCGCGGTATTTTCCTCCGATGGGAGCAAGGTGCTTAGCGGGTCGGATGATGGCACAGCACTGTTGTGGCCGGTTACTGGGGGGGTAGTTGACGTAAGCGTTCCAAATTTGGTGGGTCAGACCGAGGCTGCGGCGGGCACGGCCATCAGCGGGGTTGGACTGGTCACCGGCGTGGTGACGCGGCGCTGTGACGCCAGCGTCGCGGCAGGATTGGTTATCAGCCAGACCCCGGCGGCGGACGCGGGGGCGAAACCCGGAACTGCGGTGGCGTTCCTGGTGTCGACGGGGCCGTGCGATGCAACCGTGCCGGATGTCGTGGGCCAGACGCAGGCGGGGGCGGGTTCCACGCTCACCGGCGCGGGGCTGATCACCGGCGCGGTGACGCAGCATTGCGACCCGGATATGGCGGAAGGTCTGGTCCTCAGCCAGAGCCCGAAGGTGGGCACCGCGGTGACTTCCGGCACCACGGTGGATCTGGTGGTGTCATCCGGGCCGTGCAGCACCGACCTGACCGTGCCCAACGTCGTGGGCCAGACGCAGTCTGCGGCGGGCACCGCGCTCACCAGTGCATACCTGAGCAGCGGCTCGGTGATACAGCAGTGCAGCAGCACTGTGGCGGCGGGCCGTGTTATCAGCCAAAGTCCGGCGGCGGGGTTGTCCGTTACGGCGGGCAGTTCCGTGACCTTGACGGTTTCGACCGGCACCTGCGGCGCCACCACGGCGGCCGTGCCCAACGTGGTGGGGCAGACGCAGGCGGCGGCGGGCACCATGCTCACCGGCGCAAACTTTATCACCGGCGCGGTCACGCAGCAGTGCAGCAGCACCGTGGCGGCGGGCAGCGTCATCAATCAAAGCCCCTCCGCGGGCCTGTCCGTTGCGGTGGGCAGCGCCGTGGCCTTGACGGTTTCCACCGGCCCCTGCGGGACCGAGGGTGAAGGCGAACCCGCGGCTGAAGGCGAGAGTGAGGGCGAATCGGAAACACCGCCCACGGAGGCCGCACTGCGCGCCCGGCTCACGACCGGTTTCAGCGGCATGGACACCAATGGTGACGGCCAGGTCAGCTACGCGGAGGCGCTTGCCGCGCTGCCGGGCCTGACGCAGGCGGTGTTCAACGCATTGGACAGCAACGGCGACGGCCAAATCACCAGCGACGAGGCGGGTACCGGCACGGGCGGTGGCGGTTGTGCGGGCTGTTCCGGCGGCAAGGGCGCCTTCTCCTTCGACCAGATGAAGGGACTCCTAAGCAGCGTCTTCCTCGGCGGGTTGAGCCTGATGGCGTTGCTGGCCTTTGGAAAGCACCGGCCGTAGGCTGACGGCATACCGGACGAAAGACAGACGCATGCGTGCCCCTGGCGTGGAAACACGCCAGGGGCAAGGGAAAAAGGAGCAAAAAAGTATCCCCCAATGGAGATGGGAACGTCACAGAGACGACTGGGAAGTGGGGTGTCTTACGGATGGCGGCGCTGCCGTTGCTTTCGGTTTCGGCCGATGCGGCAGCGCCGTCCATCGTCCGATATTCGGACAGCCCGCGGCATACATCGCGCCAAGGTCGCCGAACACGGCCAAGACGCACAGGTTTTGTACGGGCATATCTATGTGTTCTTTGCGATCTTTGCGGTCAAAGCAAGAAAATATCTAACCGCAAAGATCGCAAAGATCGCATAGAGAAAGACGACTTCTATCTGCTTTGCAAAACATGACTTGCCGATGGCGCATGACGAACTTCTGTGAAAGAAAACAAGAAAACGACGGACAGTACGCGTCGACAGAAGGACGGGACGGCCTCGCTGCTTCGGTTCATCCTGTACATCCTGTCAATCCATATTATTATGTCGCAGAATCGCCGCAAACTGCGGTGACTCTCTTGTTTCATTCCGTGCCCGATCCGTACCACTGTCCGCCAACTTCATCGATCCTTTCGAAGATCCTTATGCTGGCATCCCCGCAAGTCTTTCCGCTTCAAGGATATGCACCACAGAGAACACAGAGGTACCTGGAGCAGCAGAGCCGCAACCAAAAAGAAGTGTCTGGGGTCTGGGGGCTTGGGTCCAGGAGGGCAGAATGAGCCGGGTGAGGCAAACATTCCCGCTGATTGCGTTCATGACGAGAAAGGCGGACAAAAGAATTCTGCCCCCACGCTGTACGAAATGACCGCAGTTTGCGACGATTCTGAGACATAGTAGTACAGAGGGACGGGACTGCCTCGCTGCTTTGGTTCATCCTGTATATCCTGTCAATCCATACTACTATGCCTCAA
>CAIXUF010000166.1 GCA_903922535.1 Candidatus Hydrogenedentota bacterium | reverse complement strand
TTCCCGGCGCCTCGGACAAGCTGGAGAACCTTTGTTCAGGCTGGGCCATCGAGCGCAGGCTGCGCGCACTCACGTCACTCGGCGCAGACACGCCCCTGGCTCGCCTTTGTGACGGGGATGTGCAGCGTCTCACCTGCGCCATGCTCGCCGAAGCCGCACGCGCGGGTGACGACTTTGCCCTGCGCGAGGCAAACCATGTCGCCGAAACCGTCGCCTTGGCCATGGCCAACCTCATCACGCTTTTCCACCCCGAACGGATTGCCCTTGGCGGCGGTGTGGCGCTGATGGGCGACGTGCTCCTGCGGCCCCTTCACGAGGCATTGGATCACCGCGTCTTCGGCCCCTATCGGGGAATGTTCCTCCTTTCCGCGTGTGAACTGGAGGAGGACGTGGTAACCACGGGCGCTTTGCTGATGGCCGGGGCGCTTACCGCCTGACGTGGCGGCTCATTCCCCCGCGCGCATTGCGTGATCCCAATCGGTCTCCACCGCTTCAACACCCTTGATGAACCGGGAAACGTCCCTGTCGTCTATCATCGAAAACAGGGCCATGGCCTCCGCGAGCGTTTCCATGGCAAGGGTCACACCATGCCGGTCTGAGTCCGTCCATTGCTCCGATCCGCCCGACATGGTGTCGGCGATCTTCCGCAGCAGGTCCAGGCCCGTCTGCATCGTCTCGCGGTTTGCCGAGAGTTCGAGCAGTTCCACAAGCGCCCTGATGAGCGCCTTGGATCGCCCGGCGGGCAGTTCCGCGAAAACAGGCTTCATCTTTTCAGCGTCCAGTCCGGACTTCCAGGGAATATCCCGTTCAAGAACGGATTCGCAAAGCGCCGTTTCCACCGCCGACGCGCATGAAAAGGCGTGAATTACCTGCTGTCCGGCGGACAAGGCGGCAGGCAGCCTGCGCCCAAGGCGCCAGACGGCAGCCAGCGCGATGGGACCAAGGGAAGCCATTTTGCGCGGCGACCGGAGCATCTCATGCAGACTGGCAAAGGCTCCATCTATCTCGGCCCGCGCCTTGCCTTCGGGGTAGATCCGCGACAGGGCAAACTCCCGAAATGCCGTCACAATATCCTCGTCAATGTCCTTAAGTTCCTTGAAACGGCGGACATTGTCATAGAGGTAACGCCGTTTCAATTCCTCGCGCAAGAATGCCACAACGGCATCGCTGGCTTCAGCAGGTTCCTTGTTCATGGTGCAAGCATGCTCCTGTTGCCGGACAAGAGGAACCCGGCAAATATGGGATGTGGCCTGCCACATTAGTAGTCCTTCTTCCACATGATGCCCACCCCGCCGCGGTTTCGCGCGCCCACATCAGCCTTGACGGAAACGCGCGGCGTGACCTCCACCTGCGCCGAAACGCGGCCCGAGTCTGTCGCCGCCCCCTGCTCAGCCTCCACGTAGATCTTGTCATTAATGTACTTGCCCACACCCACAACCGTCTTGTCCACTTTCTCGCCGGTGCGTATGTCGAAGAGATCCACGCCGGGCAGTTTCACGTTGCCGGTGAGAAACTGCGGCAGGCTGAGCCGGTCGGAGAACATGGCCGCACTGCGCGCAATTTGAATGGCCTGCAACGGGGACGCTTGCGACACCCCCTTCCGAAACAAAAGCTTCGACAGAATTTCATCCTGGGGAAGGGGTGGATCGGAGGAAAGCGTCAATTGCGCGTCGGCGGGCGGGCCGGAAACCTGTATGCGCGCCGTGATGTCAGTCGTGCTGCATACGCCGGTCATGTTGAGATAGGGAGCCCTGATATCGCCCCTGGTGAAGCCAACCGTACTGTCGGCCAGGGCAAAGCGCTGGCCAATGAGATCCAGATACCCGCGGTTGACCCGGAGATCCCCCTCCACACGCGGTTCCTTAAGCGTGCCGCGAAGGTGCATGTCCCCGTTCCATTCCGTCTCAAGCACCGGAGCCCGCACGAACATCCTGCCCGGAACGGAGATGGACACATCCAGCGCGATTGCGGGCAACGCCGGCGTCGGCGCGGCTTTGGACACCGCGGGCTGCGCCGGCTTGTTCTTGTCCGTGAATTCGACTTTGGCCGTCTTGGCGGGGCTCATCCGGTCGGCCAAGCGAAATTCTCCCTCTTGAACCGTGATGCCGCCATGCAGCGCGGCGTCGGCCATGCTACCGGCACACTGTAGTTTTCCGCTGAGAACGGCCGTGCCATACTCGGTCCGAAAGGAGCGCATTTGCTCTAGGGTCACGTCCGCCCGGAAGGGATGGCGTTTGGCAAAAGAAACCTCCATCTGTCCCGTGGCGGAGAGCTTGCCTTCGCCTCCATCAGTGCCGTTGAAATCCGCAATGCTCACCGTATTGCCGTCGGCAACCAGACGGGCTTGGAGGTTTTTGAGGACGGCGCCGTACTTCAGGTTCTCATATCCCCCATTCTTCAGATTCAGTTCACCGGACACCAGGGGGGCGTCAACGGTGCCGCCAAGATGGAATTTTCCCGTCACGGTGCCCTGCGGCAGGTCGTTTATCCAGTCCATCAGCACCGCCGAAGCGGCAAGGTCGGCTGACACATCCGCATCCGCCTGCAAGGCATCCCTGTCCCTCACGACGACGCCCGCCGGTGACAGCGAAAGATTCAGCGGAACACGCGCGGAAATGGTTGCCTTTGCGGCATCGGAGAGCGTTGCCGTGATTTCCGTGCTGGCCCATTGGCCGTCGTGGACGGCCTTGATGGAGGCGTCGACTCCGGGACCCTGATCAAGATCCGTCTTTCGCACTTTCGTCAGCATCATCTCAAGACGGCATGCGGGTGCCTTAAGAGGACCCTCCACAACAAATGAACCGCTGGATGTCCCGTCTATCCCATCAAGGCCAGCAAGCATCGCCACGGACAGCGGAATGTCCTTCCACGAGGTGGCAGCGTGTATTCCGGTGCCCGATGTGCCAACGGACACCTCTCCCCCGCCGCCTCCCACGTGAAACACTGCATTGTCCAGGGTATAATCCGTCCCTGAATGGCGCATATGCGCGGGCACGGACAGATCGAAGTTAATATTGGCCACCTGTCCCGCCGCTTCAGCAATCGTCAGGCTTTGATTCTGAAAAGAGGCATTGGCGCTCGTCTTAACCTGGAACGGCAACGGCTCGGAAGCCCCGCTTTTCTGATAGTGACCGGCCATCGTCGCTTTGACGGACGCCGAGGACCCATCGCCGGAAAGCGTCAGGTCGGCCCGACCCACTTGAAGACTGTTTCTGGAATAGTCCGCCACAATAATCTTGCCCTTGCCTTGCGGGCCTCTCAGAATGTCCGTTACCGAGCCGTTCGCATCGAGGGAGCCAATCGCCCCCCAGGGGGTTTCCAGCTTCTCCGCCTTCCCCTGCAGGGTGACATCAAGGCTCTCTCCCTTTCTCGACGCGGTCACCTTGCCTTGGGCTGTCCCAGCCAGGTCAACGCTCAACAAGGCCGAAAGGTCTTTGAGGGCGGGAAATGCAAAACTGGCATTTGCCGAGAACTCACGGGAATCGGTACGGTAGTCAAGGTCCCCCTCCAGGCGGTTCTTCGACAAACTGAATTTCGCCTTCTCCACGTGAAACCGTCCTTCTCCAAAATGGAAGGCAAGGCTACCCTCCATGGCAGGTCCCTTCTTCCCGTTGGACGCACTGACGGACGCCGTCCCTTCCGGGCTGGCGGGAAGATGCTCGGCCTTGAATTTTAGCTTTGTGCTGCGAACCACCACCCGGTCCCAGGAAAGATCGTTTAGGTGCGCGTCGCCGCTAAGGGCGAAATCGTCCATTGCGCCATGAAGGTGGCTTGAAACAGCAACAACCCCATGACTCCGCTCCAAGAGCTTTCCAGTGAGGACCTTTCCAAGGTCTTTTGCCTTTGAGTCCAAGAGAAGGTCAAAGCCGCGATCTCTCTTGTCGTACCATCCATGTGCCGTTACCGAACCGTTTTCAGCGGCGAAGTCTGCGTCTTGAATCGTGATGCGATCACCGCCCGACTCAAGACGCAGCGACGCATGCACTTTCTCGCCTGCCACTTGGACAAGTGCTTCCGGCAGACCGGAGGGATGCTTCAAGTCACATTCAGCCTTGAGTCGAAGCGGCCCCGCCTGCGTGTCTTTCTTCATGTGAAAAGCGCCGGAAAGTACCCCGCCAAGCGGATGTGGATACAGGGCCGATGTGGATGCAAGGTCGTCCAGGCGGACGCGCCCCTCCACGGCTGCTTTGCCGGTAGTGCGGGCGTAATCCATGTCCGCTGCCAGCCGCCCGCCAATCGAAGGCATCGCCAAATCAATGCCATGAAACTGAAAACTGTCAAAGTCGTCGCTTTCGAACGACGCATTGCAGGATAAGGCCAGTCCCAGTCCGTCCCGGTAGCTGCAGTGGGGCGATTCGACGCGCACAATACCGTTCCTCAATGACCTTTTCCTCTCGGACTGGTCGAGGTGAAAACCGATATTGAGCGTACCGTCCTCAAGCGCGAGGCCGTTGGCTGCCGCATTGATGTTCTTCGCGGCAAACGACACGACCGGCTCGGTCAGCCGGTCGCTGATTTTTCCAGTGAAGGGGATGTTGTAGTCCGACTTCAAATACTGTGCAAGCAGGCGGATGCGCTCCCCGTGAACAACACCCGAATAGTCAATCTCTGCTGAAGTGGACGGGAACTCCAAAGTACCCGATGCATTGACTTGGACCGCCTGATTGTCCACAGCAAACGCAGCAAGCGTGAGGTGTCCCGGAGCCGTATACTGGCCGGACCACGCCATTGCCCCGGACTCTCCGAACACCGCCTTCGCCGCGTCGCTGTCGGAGAAGGCGCCTGTATAGAGCTCGGCGGCACCGTCAATCTGCACCCTGGATCCGGGAAGAACCGTCGTTTCGGCGTTGAAGAGCTGGACACTACGGCTCATGGCGGCAAGCATGATGTCAATCTTGGACGAATTCCCTTTGACGGAAGCCGTGATGTTGGCGGGAAGATAGGGCCCTGTCCCCTCCTCCCTGCACGAAAGCAGCGAAAGATCCGCGTGACTTCCCTGAAATGACAGATCAAACTCCCTCTCTGGCAGGAGCGCAGTCCCCGCCCCCAGGATTGTTCCGCGCGGGCTTGCCGCCGCAACGTCCAAAACATCCAACTCTCCCGATTTGCGCAGCAGGGCCTCGAATGAAAGATGCGCGTCGGGACCAAGAAAGCGTTCAAGGGCCTGAAGCCGTCGTGACGGGGAAATATTTGCGTCCAACGACGCGGTGATGACCGTGGGGAACTCGCCGAAGAATTGAAGCTTTCCCTCAAGGATGATTTGGGAGGAGGCGGTTGCGCTAAGGGTGCCGCGCCAGTCCTTCCGGGGACCGCTGCCTGCAAGATCCAAGGCAACGCAAGAGTCCAGTCCAAGCCATGACGGCAGGATTTCCGCATCGTCCACATGGGCTCGAAAGATTGGCGGATCCCCCCCCTGTTCGTAGGACAGATCCACCGTGCCCGCTTTCCCGTCAGTGCGATTGCCAGCCAAGACAATCCTTTGTCCCCCACCGGCGGCCGCGCGTTCGATGCGGCCATTGACGGTCATAACGACAGGATGGCCCAAGAGTTTTTGCCCGAGTGACAGTCGGCCGACAGAAACGGCATCTGCATCAGGATAATGATTGAGGCCCGGGATCTGCGGTATGCGCCAGCGTCTTTCCCGAATACCCGGCCGCTCCCACTGGACTTCCCGGCTGGTAATGTATTTCAGGCATAGGTGACCCCGAAACAGCGCGTCAAGACGGACGCGAAGAGCGACATCGTCCAAGGTCAACCACGTCCCATAACCGTCAAGGAGTTCCAGACGGCTGATCCGCAGCGTGAGGGGAAGAATGCCTGAAACACCGCTGACCTGCAGCGTGAACGGGGTAAGGGCCGACACAAGGGCCGATGCCGACTTTGCGAAGAGCCACAAGCCGGGGGGCGTTGCGCAAAGAAACAGGAACATCGCCAGCAGAAGACTGCAATACTTTGTCCGTCGAATCAGGCGGCGGCGAAGGTGCCATGAATCGGGACCGGCCGCCATATCAGAATGCCTGCCCCACGCTCACATAGAACTGGAGCGCGGCATCGACATGACTCCGCGGATTCAACGGGGCAGCCACGTCAAACCGTATCGGTCCAATCGGCGTGAAATAGCGCAGGCCTACGCCGCCGCCCCAAAAGATCGGCTGCGAGAAGTCCGCAAATTCTGTGGAGAAAGCCCCCCCCCCCGTCCACAAAGGCGGCCATGCCGATTCGTTCGGTAATCTTCTTGCGCATTTCAATGGTCCACTCCGCAAGAGAGCGCCCGCCGATGGGATTGTTGTCCTTGTCGAGCGTCCCGGCCTTCTGATAGCCGAACCCGCGAATGGACCCCCCACCACCGGCATACAAGCGGATGTCGGCCGGGACGTGCTGCAGTTCATCGCCTCCGATCATGCCCAGCCGAAGACGGCCCGCAAGCACCCAATCATCGCTGTCCGTAAAGGAATGCATTCCGGTGAGCGTCCAGTCGGTCTTGAGGAACCGGGCATTCGACCCGGCCAAGTCCATGTACGGCTCCGCGCGAAGGGCCGTCCGAAGGCCGGAACTGGGGTTAAGACGGTCGTTTCTCGTGTCCAAAACCGCCTCGACCGGAACGGAACCCAGCA
The DNA here is from genome assembly GCA_903922535.1 of Candidatus Hydrogenedentota bacterium. The sequence goes on along the minus strand of CAIXUF010000166.1, from coordinate 1,295 downwards.
GAAAGTCCCGGAAAGAACCCTGCTGCTTGACGCGGCTGTAACGAAGAGACAGTCCTCCCCCGGCGGTAAAGCTCTCCCCATATTTCCGTTCAAACCACACCGTAGTGTCGATGGCACGGCTGTCGTAGGCGTTCGGCGTGTCGTTTGCAGCCTTAAGACCCAGGGAAAGCGTCTGTTCCGGGTTCATGAAACGGGGCATGATGTATTTTGCGGAAATGGCCTGGTCGATAGCGGACAGGTCCCCCACCAGTTCCAGACGGTGTCCAACGCCTTCGAGGTTTCTGTGCTCCCACATGGCGTGAACGCCCGGCCCTTCCTCCGTCCTGTATTGGACCCCCAAGGCGATGGACCGCGGCTTGCGCTCGACTACCTGAACATGAACGCATGCCAGGCCCTCTGTGTCGCAGGGTTGCGGCTCGATGCTCACCATAGAAAACAGATTGGTCTTCAGCAGTCTCTTTCTTGCCTTTTCCACGAGTTTCTGGCCGTATTCATCGCCCTCTTTCCAGGGCAACTCCGAAAGAACCACGCTTTCCGCGACATGCTCCAGCCCTTCCACCACGACTGGGCCGAAACGGCACGCGTCCCCGGGCACAATGTCATACTCAACATGGACGGTACGCGCGTCATGGTCAACAACGACCTTTCTGTCGGCGATCCGCGCAAAAGGGCGACCGGTTTCGCGAAACCGCGAAAGTATTCGCTTTTCCGTGTCGATCACGTCCTGCGCATGCGCCGGCGCGGCCGCCTTCACCGAAAGCTGCTTCTGAATGTCGGCGTCAATGGTTGCTGCCATTGCGGATCTGTAAGTGAGACCGGGGCGGTCGAAGGTGTACAAGGGGCCGGTCTGGACGCCAAAGAGGACAAACCTGTGCCCCTTGTCATGGCGGATGTCAGAGGTGATGGTGGCATCGTGAAACCCGGCTGCATGCAGTATATCCAAAAGGCCCGTCGAATCACTTTCCGCCTTCCGGCGGAGCCAGGCGTCCGTGAACGTGCCCGTGTCGGCCATTCTGCTCAATCCGGGCGCGGCACGCAGTTCAGCCAACAGCGCGGCGTCTGCGACGCCCTCGATGCGCACCCATTCGGCCGTTCCCGCCCATGCGTTCCCTGGAAGGATTAGGAACGCACAGACCACGGCACACAAGGCGCACAGCCATGCGCCTTGCGACCTGAACAATATGTGCACGTTGTTTCGCAATTCAATCCGCCATATGGTCCACAGTTCAGAAAACATGAACTGCGTTATTATACACAACCTAGTGTCCTCCAGCCTAAGCAGACACATGATATTG
>CAIXUF010000165.1 GCA_903922535.1 Candidatus Hydrogenedentota bacterium | reverse complement strand
GCGTGACGGGCGTCAACTGGTCTGGCACGCCGACACTCTGCAATCCCGTGGTTCACGCGGAGCCTTATATCACCTGCTGCGACTGCAATTGCGTCCTGCCGTTAGGCCAGGATATTACCTGCAACCTTTCCACAAATGGCAAGCAGTTGGAGGCCAGTGCATCATTCCCGATTCCTTGCAGCGGGTTTTCTTTATCAGCCAGTGGGACCACCAATACATACGTGCTTCCGAGCAATGGTGGATGTGCTAGCGGCGGTTGCGGCAGTTCAGGCGCTGGGGCGGGGTTCTGCACAGTATCTACGGGTTGCATGGACGTTCGCGTTTCACTTGGACAGGGACCAGGCGGGGATGCCGGTTTCCAGCACGTGTTGTGGCTTAGCGGACCATCCACGAACATAGTTTCGCCCGCAGCATGGCGATACGAGGCAGGCAAGGCCCCGTACGAAATCGAGGATGGCACGACGAACGATCCTTCGTGGTCCACGCGGGTCTGGTGCCCGGACGGGGTCGTGACCGTCGCCACTAACGGCGAATGGGAAAGCGTGGCCTCCTACCGGAACCTCACGCCCGCCTCCCAACGCGGCACCGGCGTCGATGACGCCACGAACACGCCCTGTTCGATCTGCCGCCTGACCATTCCAGTTGAAGGGCAACCGTCAGGCGATGTCGTGCGCGTGAGTTGGGAGACCTCAGGCGCCACCAATCGCGTCTGGACTTTCAACTGGAACTATGGCGCCGGAGAATGGCGTCTGGCCGACGGCGAAGGTAACGGGAACCGGGAATCGGAAACAACGCTGGCCGACGGTTCGATAAAGCGCGAAATCCTGCAATTGGACGGCGCTGGCGTCTCATTCTCGCGCAGCGTCGCGAACCGTATCATCCTCACTAACGGCACCAGCCGCGAGACCCACGCTGTCCGCGGGGTTGACGAATACGGTCTTTGGATGACAAATACTTATGACGCGGCCGGAAACAAAGTTTGCGCCGAATCTTCGGACGGTTCCTGGCAACGGATGTGGTATGACGACAGCGGCCGAGTGACGAATCAGATCTCCGGCTTGAACGATGCCGGACCAGGCACAACCGAAGAAGCAAACCTCGTCAGGATGGTGTACGATTACACGCCCGTCGACACGAACAATGACACGATTGCAGTAAATAACCTCGACGCCCGCACCACCACGCGCTACGAAGCCGGCGTGCTCGTCGAGCGCACCTTGCATTCCTATTGGAAGGACAACGCCGGCTACCTGTACGCCGTCGCGGAAAGTTGCCCTAACTCGGACGCCCACTGGGGAGATCCCGGCAACCTGCGCACCACCACGATCTCCTATCCCGACATCACGGTCTATGAATGGGCCGACATCCCCTGGGCCGGCACCACCTGGCGCGACATCCGTTCCGACGGCACGATGACGGAGCATTTCTGGTCCTACGGCGACTACACATTCGACGCCAGCGGCGCCGGCACCTTTAGCACAGACGCGGCGGGTTCCTGGCTGCGGCACACCGTCACCCAGGGCATCGCCACGACCAACGGCGTCACGCCGGTGTCGTTCAAGAGCACCCGCACCGTGACGATCCAGAACCCCGCCGGTTGGACCGTGATGCGGGCCACCGAGGTGGCCACGGCCGATAGCGGCAGTTACGCCCGACTCTCGTGGCAGGTGCAGGAGTACGACGAGCGCGGGCGCATCATCAAGACCCGATACTCCAACGGCACGGTGGCGACCGCCTCGTGGGGCTGCTGCGGGAAGTCCGAGGAGACGCTGGCCGACGGCACGCAATGGTCGTATTCCTACGACAAGGCCGGCAGGCAGACCGGCCGCACGAAGCTCGGCATTGCCGCCGGCAGCGAATGGGCGGCGCAGCCGGACATCGTCGAGTCGAAGGCTTTTGACGCCGCCGGACGCGTCACCAACACCACGACCACCGCCGGCGGCCTATCCCGCAGTTCATCCAGCCAGTACGATCTCGCCGGCCGGCAGACCAGCCGCACCGACGAGGCTGGCCTGACCACGACCTACGAATGGTCGCAGGGAGGGCGCGTTTCCATCACGCACAACCCCAATGGCATCGATGACGTCACGGCTAGCTACGCCGATGGCCGGTCCAAGTACACCGACGGCACCCGAAAGAGCTTCTATGAATACGGCGTGAACAGCGACGGCACCCGCTGGACCAAGGTCTATCAGGACGCCACCAACAAAACCGCTCTGGCGTGGACCAAGACCACGCAGGACCTAGATCGG
>CAIXUF010000164.1 GCA_903922535.1 Candidatus Hydrogenedentota bacterium | reverse complement strand
GCCCGAGGTCGGCGCCACCAACCTCAAGGACGGTTATGAAGACCAATACGCCCGCTATCTGACGGATATTCTAAAGCATTTCCGAGAAGACCCGATCCCGGCACAGCGCATCGACTTTGGCTGGATCAGCCCTGTAAATGAACCGCAATGGGAATGGAACGGCCCCGGACAGGAGGGAAACCGGGTGCCCAACGAAGAAATAAAGCGCATACTGCGCGCGCTCAATGCCGAACTGGACCACCAGTCTGTGCCCGCAAAGATTCTCGCGCCGGAAAGCGGCTCGCTGGCCATTCCGGGCATGATGGCCCCCATTGAAATGTATGGCATGCCCTATGGCGGCTATTTGGAGGCGTTCTGCGACGATCCGGAAATGGCCGACATGATGGGGCGGCTCATTTGCAGCCACAGCTACCGGGCCGACCTGCTGCCCAACGGGTTGGTGAATGCGCGGCAAAAACTGGCTGCGCTTCTTGCCTCTCGCCCCGGCTGGAGATTCTGGCAGTCGGAATACTGCATCATGCAGGGTGCCGGCGGCGAAGGCGGCGGAAGCCGCGACCTGGGCATGGACACAGCGCTCAGTGTCGCGCGGGTGATGCGCCAGGACCTGGTGCTGCTGAACGCCTCGGCGTGGCAGTGGTGGACCGCCGTGTCCAGGGAGCATTTCAAGGACGGGCTCATTTACACCGACTACCGGAACCCCGGGGACCCCGAGACAATCTATCCGTCCAAGACACTCTGGGCCTTCGGCAACTTCAGCCGCTTCGTGCGGCCCGGTGCGCGGCGGGTGGCGTTGGACGGTGCCGACGACGTCAGCGGTCTTCTTGGCGCGGCATGGAACGACCGGGAGGCGGGTCGGCTGATCGTGGTGCTGATCAACCTGGCCGCCACTCCTGAGCCCGTGAGGCTGCGCGAACGCCGGCTGCCGGACAATGCCTCCGTGCATTCGTGGACGCCTTGGATTACCAGCGACCTGCCCGGCGACGATTTGCGACGGGACACCGCCTTTCCAGGCGGAAACGACTACGTCGTGCCCGCGCGGTCCGTTGTCACACTGGTGGGCAACACCCGGGAAACCTGATCTGGATGCCCTGCCCGGAAGACCCTGCCACTGCGGAAACGTCCCGGCAAGATGTGGTATTATTTCTCAACAACAAATATTACCACCTCCTCACGGACGGTCTTGGTGGAACGGCGTACCAATGCACATACCTGACGGTTTTCTGAGTACCCCTGTCGCGGCGGCCGGATACGCGGCATCAGCAGCCGTGCTTGCACTCGCGGTCAAACGCTCCAGCCAAACGCTGGAAGAGCGGCAGGTGCCGCTCCTCGGCGTGACCACCGCCTTCGTTTTCGCCGCGCAGATGCTCAATTTCCCTGTCGCCATGGGCACCAGTGGCCATTTCCTCGGCGCAGTGCTCGCCGCCGTGCTGCTGGGCCCGCTCAACGGTTGTCTCGTCTTCGCGGCCGTACTGGTCATCCAGTGCCTGCTCTTTGCTGACGGCGGCCTGACCGCCCTCGGCGTCAATGTGTTCAACATGGGCATCGTAGGCGGTATGGGTGGCTACGCCCTGTTCCGGCTGGTCACCGCCATGCTGCCTGAATCGCGCCGCACCTTCCTGTTCGCCGCCGCGCTCGCCTCCTGGTTCTCCGTCGTGATGGCCGCTGTTGCCTGCGCGGCCGAACTCGCCCTCTCCGGCACGGCTCCGCTCCGGATGGTTCTCCCCGCCATGACCCTGGTGCATGCGCTCATCGGCATTGGCGAAGCCCTCATCACCGTAGCCACCCTCTCGGTCATCCTGGCGGCCCGTCCCGATGTCGTGGGTGAATGGCGCCCGGCCTCCGCAGGCATGCCCGCCGCGGAAACACCCTCATGAAATCGCGCACCTGGATATTCGCATCCCTGGGACTGCTCGCGGCGCTGTCTCTTGCCGCGTTCGTGTCGCCCTATGCATCACCCGCACCCGACGGACTGGAGCGCGTCGCCACGGACAAAGGCTTCCTCGAAAAGGCCGAAGCCCGGCCGCTGTGGCGGCATGCGCTCATGCCCGACTACCTCCTGCGTGGATGGGGAAATGGCCCCGCGTCCACCGCCACCGCGGGCCTGCTCGGCACCCTCTGCGCCTTCGCAGTCGGCTGTGCCCTGGCCCGAGTGGTCAAGGGAAAGTCACTGGGAGCGCCCGTCACTCCCGCGAAGGCGGAAGCATCGCTGCCGACGCTTCCATCTGATGTTCTCCCTGCACCCCGACCTCGCGAGAACTCCCATCCATGATCATCCATAACTCCTCTTCCTCCCATAACTCCCATCGCCGCCCTCCCCTAGACCCGCGCACCAAAATCCTCGCCCTCTGCGCCGCGCTCCTGATCTGCGTCTCCACCCCGGCCGCGCGCTACACCGTCTTCGCCGCCTACTTCACCGTACTCGGCGCGGCGTACGCCCTCTCGGGCGTCTCCGCCCGCACCCTGGCGCGCCGCCTGCTCACCGTGTTGCCCATGGTCCTCATGTGCGCCGCGTTCATCCCCTTCCTGCACCACGACACCATCGGCGGCGGCTACAGCCTCGGCCTCGGCGGCCTGCACCTGTCCCGCTCCGGCCTGCTCATCCTGTGGAACATCGCGGCCAAGGCCGCGCTGGGCGTGGGGCTGATTACCCTGCTTACCGAGACTACCCCCTTCCCCCTGCTCCTCCGCGGGCTCGAACAGCTTCACTGCCCCCGAATCGCGCTGTTGCTGCTGGGCTTCTGCCAGCGCTTCCTGTTCGTCCTGCGCGACGAGGCACTGCGCATGAAGCGCGCCGCCGACGCGCGCGGTTTTCAGGGCCGCTGGCTCTGGCACGCCCCCGTCATTGGCCGCATGATCGGCGCGCTCTTCCTGCGCGGCTACGAGCGCGGCGAGCGCGTCTATCTCGCCATGGCCTCGCGCGGCTTCAACGGCGGTATGCCCGCCCTCGAAACCGCCCCCACGCTGGCCCGCGCCGACCGCGTCTTCCTCGCCGGCACGCTGGCCGTCTTCCTGGCGTTGCGGATCACGCTTCCATGAACCCGCTTCCAGCGCTCAACATTGAAAGTCTGCACTACGACTACCCCGACGGCACCGCCGCACTCCGCGGGATAAACCTTGTGGTCCCGGAAGGTGAGCGGGTTGGCATCATTGGCGCCAACGGCGCGGGCAAGTCCACCCTCCTGCTCCACCTTAACGGCGTCCTCCGTGGACAAGGCACCGTGCGCGTCTTCGGCGAGGCCGTGGGCAACGGCAACCTGGCCGCCATCCGCTGCAAGATTGGCATGGTCTTTCAGAATCCCGATGACCAGTTGTTCTGCCCCACCATCTGCGAGGATGTCGCCTTCGGCCCGCGCAACATGCGCCTGCCCGAAGCCGAGGTCCGGCACCGCGTGGACCATGCGCTGGAGACCGTCGGCATTGCCCATCTCAAGCACAAGAGCCCCTTCCATCTCAGCATCGGTCAAAAGAAGCGCGCCGCCCTCGCCACAGTGCTGTCCATGGACGCGCAGATCCTCGCCCTGGACGAACCCACCAGCAACCTCGACCCCCGCGGACGCCGCGAACTGATCGCCCTGCTTCAGGCCTTCGCCCGCACCCAAATCATCGCCACCCACGACCTGGATCTCGTCCGCCGCCTCTGCACCCGGGTAGTTCTGCTCGACACGGGACAAATCGTCGCCGACACCACCCCCGAATTACTTCTCGACGATGAGGCACTGCTGGAAGCCCACGGTCTATAGCCGGTTCCGCCTCCTAATTCTGGACCCATTCCTCCACAAAGATCGCGTTCCGGTCAGCCTCGCCCCACACGCGGTAGCTCAGTTCCTCGATCCGCGCAAAATACGCCGGTGTCAGGTTGCCGCAGTCGCGGATGGCCGTGCCTATCAGTTCTGACGCCCACTTCTGGGCGTCCGGCTTGAGCGACAACCGCAGCTTCTTGCCCTTGTGCGTAAACACCGCCGCCGCCTTCGGCGCGTCAGTTGGCGCAACATGAATGAGGTTCTGTCCCAACGTGCTGCCCAGCGCCGCCTGCAACCCGTCCACCATGCACGACATGGGCGGTGTCGTACCCATTTCCACCGTCACATCCACTGTGCGCGTCGGCGCATTCAGCAGTTCCCGCGCGCGCACCCCCATCTTCGCCCCGAGCATGTTGTAAATGCCGACATGTTGGTGCATCTCGTTCGTCAGCACCACCGCTGTCCATTCCTCCATGCCGTACTTCTCTGGAATGCCCGCCTTCACCAGTTCCGCCGCTTTCGGTTGATAGGCCCCCGCATCCGTCGGCGATTGTTTTAGGATCAACACCGACCGACCTGCGGCAGGAACGCCATGCTCGTCCCTGGCCGTTTCAGTGGCCGCACAAGACATCAGTAGCATCTCCAAGGCAATGCACCCCGCCTCAACCGCCATCCATCTTGTCTTCATCTTGTTCATCCATCTCACTTTCTGCGTTTCAATACAAACCGAAATGGCTGTTCTCCAGCAGTATTCCATCATCTTTCACAATCGGAAATTCGGCCGGGAATTTCACGAAGGTGGAGTGACCGTCCATGTAAAGCACATTGCATCCACCCGGAATGTGGTTGAACACAGCCCCGCCGCCGGTGTTCGCGCTGTCGGTAAAGCTGCCGAAGGTGTCCCACATGACCGGCAAGGAACTTTGCGACGTTGACGCCGCGCCAGGGTTGTTGATGTCCGTGATGAAGAAGCGCTCCACGCCTTCCCGGAGTTTCATCACCTTGTTGCCGCCGCCCGTTCCGGTCGCCTTCGCACGATCCACCATCATGGACCAACTGTCATCACTGATGGTCATATCGTCGGAGAAGTCCTTCAGTTTGACCTGTCCGATACTTTCAGAAATCGTAGCCTGTCCATAGGCGCTCTTGCCGCCCATGCATCCCCAGATACCGTAATACTCGGAGGTGCAGGTGGCCGCGTACCCCTTGTAGGCGTAGGAGCGTCCCAACTCCGCGCTAAGGAAATAGTCCGCGGATATCGTGTCTCCGGCGTCCCGGGCGGCCTTGACCCAGTCGTCAAACTTGCCTGAATTGGGCAACCGGTTGGCCACATAGTTTCCTGCGGCGTCAACGCCGGTGTCAGATGGGCATTTTGCCGTGTTCAAATCCGTGAGATACTCGGGGTATACCGCTGCGGCGTGAGGGGCGCCAAACAGCAGCATGCCGTAGCCGTTGCAAAACGGAGAGCAGGCCGGAAAAGCTTGCCCAGGCGCCTCGTTGGCATACATCTTGAAGATCAACCCGAACTGCTTCAGGTTGTTCTGGCAAGACGAACGCCGCGCCGCCTCCCGTGCCCGCGCCAGCGCCGGAAGCAAAATTGCCGCCAGGATGCCGATGATTGCAATCACCACCAGCAGCTCAATCAGGGTAAAGCCTCTCTTCCTCTTTGTATGCATGACGAAAACCTCCAGTATTACGAATTTGAAAAAAATAATACCATAGGCCCGCGCCGCATGCAACTCTTGTTGGCTTGCCGGAAACACACCGCTCCTGCGCGGTGCACAACACGATACCCCCCCCCGATTCTTTCTCTACCCTTTCCCAAAGTTACCCAATAACCGCACCCCTACCACTCCTGCAATGCGGCGTTGGCCGCCTGCTGCACATTGGGCCTGGGATAGTTGTCCACCACCCACTGCACATACTGGCGGGCGGCCGGTGTGTGAATCTCATTCGCCGTCTGCACCGCCCCGCTCAGGTCCTCCTGCAATATACGCTCGTCATGAAGCAGTCCCAGCGCGCGCTGGTCGCCGTGCACCAGCGCGAGAATCGCAAGCACCTCGGCACGTTCCGGCGCCGGTTCGCCCGAGCCCCCTAGATCCCGATTGGCCTGTTCAACGATCTGCGCAATATACGGCCGCACCTCCCGCGTCGGCAGCGAGGCCACCTGCGTCTCAATCAAGTCGTAGGGATAGTCCAACTCCGTCACGTCCGGCGCGTTCAGTTGAAGTATGGCGCCCAGCGCCGCCCCGTCCTGGATGTGCGACAGCACGCTGAGCGCAAGCTCGCGCTCCTCCATCGGCTGCCCGCCGTTCCCCACCAGCGACGCCAGAAACTTCATGCCCGGCGCCCCCGTCCGCGACATGTCGGCCATGAGGCTCATGTTCTCGTCCAGCCCGCCGAACATGCCCGAGTCCTTCCGCTGCTTCCACCGCGCATAGGCCCGGTTCCAGAGCGCCTGAATGCGGGGCGGGGCCGCTGCCGCGCCCGGCTGCCCGTCCCGCTTGCCCACCATCTCCTTCAGCGCCTGCCGGAACGCCACCCGCAACCGGTCGTTCTCGTCCGGTACCGGTTTGTTATCCGGAGCCGCGACAGCGTCATTCGCAGCCTGGCCCGCCGTCTTGCCCGGTGCCGGCGCGGACGGAGGGGCGGTCTTGACCGGGAGAGTCGCGGCTGTCTGTGACATTGTAGTTAGGGCCAGATGCCAGCCCGCAGCCGTCCCCACCCCAAGCGCAAACAGAACCGAGAAGCACCACAACACTGCCATAAGAACCACAGACTTCTTCTGCACGGTCTCACCCTTTCTTTCCCACCATAAGGGCGGCATCAACTCCCGCTATTGCACCACATGCGCAGCACGCTCGCTATTCTGGAACCACGAAGAGAGACTCAGAAAGAACAATCTGTTGACATGGATGAACAGGATTTACAGGATAAGGAGAGAGAAGCTCTTTGCCCTATCCTGTCCACCCCGTGTATCCGTGTTCTTGAATCTCATCCTTCGTGCTCTTCGTGCCTTCGTGGTTCATCAATCGTTCTGCATGTGTCCGGATCATTTTCCCGTCACGGATTCCCGGATTTCAAAGCTCTGTGCTTCACTGGTGCTGGTGGCCCTCTTGAGCAACACCGTGCCTTCAGCGCCCGCACTAACCGCACCCATGGCGGTGCCGTTCACAAACAGACCATATTCCTTTTCCGTTTTCATCCCGCTCACAAAATAGCTCAGTTCCACCTCTTTGGCCGTCGGCTCAAGCGTCCACCTGGGCGTGTCGGACCAGTCCTCCATGTGAATTGCCACGGGAATGGACTCCGGCCGGATCACAGCCCAGGTGCGGGTCTTTTCGTCGCCGCGGAAGTATTCCATGGCATCTGCCGTGATGTTTATCGAAAACGCACCCTTCGCCGCCAGCGAGAACCGCTCCGCTCTGACCGTGGTGTGGTCCATGTCCAGCGTAATCTGATAGGTCTTTCCGCGCAGCAGGTAATTCAGCCGCGTGCCCGCCAAATCCGGCGTGAGATGCGGCTCCAGGTGGAGCCGGTTGTATTTGGGCTGGATGCCGTAGATGTCGCGGTAGAGCCCTGTCACCGGCTGAAGGTTGTTGGCAAGGATGTCGTTGCCCTCGCCCTTCTGACTCTTGCGCAAATAGCGCTGGAAGGCCAGCCCGTCGCGATTGTACTGGTCCAGCACGCTCTTCAAATACTTCACACCGATTTCGGGCTTGTATCCCGCATAGGCCCGCATGCCCACCTCGCCCCAGGCCAGGAACAGGTCGCCGTTCTCATAGTTGGGGAAGGGCCAGTTCACCTTGTACGCCTCATCGGGTTGGTAAGAGTAAATGCACAGCGGCCAGAAGAACAGCTTTTCCTGCTGCATCGCCACCTCCAACTGATCCAGTATGGACGCCTTGCGCGCCGGGTCGTCGCACAGTCCGTAGGCCACGGCCATCAGGTTCACCGGCGTCACAAAGTTGTCGCCGTGCACCGATCCGTCCTGGTCGCGCCAGTAGGCATAGCATCCTTTGTCAGGACTCCACAGTCCGCCCTCGGTTACGGACTTGTTGAAGGCTTCCTTGATGCGGCCCGCCGCCGCGCGGTATTTACCGGCTGCACCCGCGTCCCCCAGCACCTCCTCCACGTCGGCCCACAGCAGCAGCGCGTTGTACATCTCCGCGTTGATGAACCCGTTGTCGAAGGCCGCCCACACCACGTCAATCCAGTCGGAGCCCTTCGCTTCCGTGTGCGACCCGTTCATGCACTCCAGCAATCCGTTGTTGTTCGAGTCGCGCGAGAGCGCCAGCCCCAGCACCTTTTCGCAGGCGGCCTTTTGGCCCCGCACCCACGCCATGTCTCCCGTGCAGTCGAACAGCTCCGCCACGTTCGTAACATAACCCGGCTGCGAATCCCACAGCATGCCCCACTGCGCCTCATAAAAGCCGTACTCATCGTAGGTTCCGGGAATCTCATCGCCCTCGGCATGCGCCCAGCGCGACTTCACCCGCCCGTCCGCGCCGATGGCATGATCCCGCGCGTAATCCAGCGCAACGGCGTAGTTGGCGAAAAACTGTGGGTCGTCGATCGGCAGCCCCATCTGCGCCAACCACTGCTCATGCAGCACCGCGTAGCCGCTGTACCAGCCGTTGCTGCCCATGATCCCGGCGTCGATGTCGCCAATCCGGCCGATGGTGTTGCAGATCTCCCGCACCGCCCCGCCGTCGATGCCCTTCAGATCGCCCCGGTAATAGGCCTGGTCATAGTCCCTCACGGACAGCGCATACTCCACCGTAATCTCGCCGGATGCAACAAAGGGTTTCCACACGTCCTGCTTGTCCTCAAGAAATCGGCGCAGGTCATGTTTCGGCACCACGGTTCCGGCCGTAATGATGTTGTTGAACGAGAATACGCCGTTCGGCTGGTGCGAGAAACGCACCGCCGCGTTCATGCCGGCCTGCGGCGTCGCCGCAATGCGCAGACAGTCATTCTTCTCCCTATTCCAAAACGTGACCGACCCCGCATGCACGCCGTAGGTGGCGTTGGACGCGCCCATCAGCCTGCACCACGCCACGCCGCCCGTGTCGAGCAGCGCTCCCGTCCAGGTCTGCATGTCCGCAAAGTCCCAGCACGGCAGCCCCGTGTCTTCCAGTGTCGTTTCTCCGGCGTACTTGCGCTGAATGCGCCAGATGATGCGGTCCGGCAACTCGGTGAAGCGCCACGATTCCTCCACGGACACACCGTCGCCGCCGAAACGGATGCCGGTGACGGTGACCACGTTGTCCTCCACGCTCACGACGGGTGAGGGCATGCCGCTGCCCGTCGTGTGTCCGTTCGCCCCCACCTTCACCGCCGAGCACACGCCCGTTTCAGGCACCACCACATTGCGGCCATTCACCGTCACCGCATCCAGCAGACATTTCCCGTCCGCGTTCAGATGCAGTTGGAGCCGACCGCCGCCGTCGGAGATTGTTGCGGTCTTCGTCGCTGCGTCATAGACCTCAGCCGTGGCCACAAACGGGAGGAAAAGAATGACAGCCGATGCCCACACACACCGATGATTCATGTGAACTCTCCGCAGCGGTCAGCAACCGCCAACTTTCACAAACCGATCCAATCACCGTCATTGCGAGGAGGACGCAGTCCGACGAAGCAATCGCTTGTAACCCGCGCCCAAGTTCTGGGCCTTGGCGAAACTATCCACCACGACCCCGACTTCTGGACATTATTACAGGAGATTGCTTCGCTTCGCCAGCAACGACGGCATGTTCTGTCTCTTGTTGCCTCAGCCTCCCTGTTCCTGGATCCTCTTCATCTCCAGCACCAGGTCCAGCCCCGACATCAGCGTCTGCATGGGCGTCTTCAGCACGCGCTTTGCTTTCGCGTTGTCCAGCGACGCGTCATTCGGCCGGGGTGCGCGGCCGGGCATGGCGTTCGAATCGGTCGCGATCACGAGGTCGCGCGGATAACCGAGCCGCTCCGCGATCTGACAGGCCATCTCGTAGCGGTTGATCCGCGTCGAGCACGCCAGATGCAGTATGCCCGTGAAATCGCCCCCGGCAATCTCCAGGAACGCGCGGCCCACGGTGATCACATCTGCCGGCGTGCGAATTTCGTTCTCCGGGAACTTGGTCGGCTCGCCCTTCTTCCACGCGTCGAAGGTTTTGGCTAGAAACGAATTGCCCGCGCCCAGCACCGGCAGCCCCATCACCAGCGACAGCCGCGTGACCACGCCGTTCGGCACGGTTTTGCGCACAATCTGTTCCGTCTTCGCCTTCGTCTCTGCGTAGAAGTTCACGGGAACAGGCTCGTCCTCCTCCG
>CAIXUF010000163.1 GCA_903922535.1 Candidatus Hydrogenedentota bacterium | reverse complement strand
TCAGCATCGCCATGAGCGCCGATGGATCCCGCCAGACGGCGGTTGATGACGGCGGTTACCTCTACGTTTCCAGTGACTACGGCGGTACGTGGACCGCCAAGCTGACCGAAGACGGGCAGAATTGGCGGCGTGTCAGCATGAGTTCAAACGGGCAGTACCAAGCGGCGGTGTGCGAGCGGAAAGAGGACGGCGACACCGGAGAGATGTATGGCGGCGGCATCTACGTCTCCAGCGATTACGGCGACACGTGGACCGTGAAGGAGTCCGGGGTCGCCGACTGGAATGGCGTGGCCGTGGGAGGCACCGGCGCCCGGCAGACGGCCTGTGCAAGCGGCAACAAGATCAACGTCTCCGCCGACTACGGTGCCACCTGGGCGGCCAAGGATGTCAGCAGGGCCTGGCGTTGCGTCTCATCCAGCGCTGACGGCACGGTGCAGTGGGCCATTGTTGCGGCGAAGGGAATCTACAAGTCAACGGACTACGGCGTCACATGGGTTGAATCGGGGCCGAGTCAGTGGTGGGGATACCTGACGAGTAGTCCGGGCGGGGCATATCACCTCGCCACGGTGCAGAATGGCGGGTTGTGGCTGGGGCGGTAAACGGGCGGTGGGCGAAGAACACAATGAGGGAACACAACATGAGAGCTATCTTGATCGGTTTGGCGGGTGGACTGATGGCCGGTTGCGCGAGTCAGCCTGAGCCGCAGCCGGTGGCCGACTACACGAATGACTTCGCGGCGGTGACCGGCGTAGTACGACGGGCGGTTGTCGCGGGGCTGACGGCCGTCGATCCGGCCGCATACGGCGGCTGGGCGGGTTCGTGTCCTGGTTGTGATGTGGATGCCGACACCTTCGCGATGCTTTGTCGCGAGCAAGGCCTGCAAGTGTCCCTGCACATGAATGCCCAGGCGACCAAGGCGAACCTTGAGGCGGCCGCCCGGGCGGCCTGTACGGGCATGCGTGCGGGTGACCTGCTGGTGTTGTACGTCTCGGGTCACGGCGGCCAGGTGAACGATGGCGACCCCACGGAAGCGGATGGACTCTCCGAAACGCTTTGCCTGTGGGATGGGCAGATGACCGACACCTATCTCTCTACGGTGTTGGCGGAGATCCCGCCCGGCGTGCGCGTGTTCTTCGTGACCGATACCTGCAACTCGGGGACCAACTACCGGCGCCGGTCCTACCGGGCGGCCGTCCCTGCCCCGTTCCGCGCGGCGCTGATCCACTATGGCGGGTGCGCGGATGGGCAGAGCAGTTTCGGCGGTCCGCAAGGTGGCGTGTTCACGACGGCGCTGATTGACGCCTGGAGTGAGACGGGGACGTATCGGTCCTGGTTCACCAATGCGGCGGCGCTGATGCCTGGCACGCAAGTGGCGGTCTATGAGGAGTTCGGCACGGTGACGGAGGCGTTCAGGAACGGGAGGGCACTGGAATGAAGGACACGGGGGAGGTCGTGACGCGTGAGGAGTTCGGCGATGTCATCCGGCGCGTCTTCGAAAAGTTGGAGTCCATGGAGAAGCGGCTGTTCAAGGACAACGGGACGCTTTCCATTCAGACGCGGATCGAGCGGCACGAACAGATTCTGCGGGTGCTCCTGTGGGCTCTCTCGATCATCGTGGGCACGGTCCTTACCTCGGCGATCATGGGGTTGATCCTGTTGTTCAAGTGGGCCGTCGGGCACGGAGCGGTGATATGAGCGGGCGATGCGGGGTCATGGGGTGCGGCAAGGGCACCAGCGCCGGTCTGGACCGGAAGGTCGAGTACCGGCGAATCATCCAGTCCTTTGACGTGCTGAACGTTCCACCGGGCATCCGGGCACTGGTGCGGGAAGCGCTGGACTCCGACCAGTGGGACTGGTTCGCGGAGTGCGACGGATGCACGGGGGTTTCCGAGATGTACTGGCCGACAAAGTACTTTCCGCCGTGCTTACGGCATGACTTCGATTGGCAGACCGGCCATGGCGGGTGGGAGGCGAACGTCCGGTTCTACCGGATCCAGCGCGCCTACAGGATGTCGGTCCTGCAGGCCGGCACGCGATTCCTGGGCGTGACGGTGTCCTGGTTCGCCTGGTTCAAGTGGCGATAGGCGGCATTCCTTTCTTCGTCGTGCGTCGTGGGGGATCGCAAATCAGCCCAGCAGATCGTTGAACCGCACAATCTTCAGGTTAGTTTGAACCGTTCCGTGGGTGATTTGTGGGTGACGTTGTGGGTGACATTTGCCAGACGGTTTTGACCAGTTCCAAACGGAAGCGCTTTCGACCGAAAAACAAAAAACCCGTGAATTTCCTAAGAAACTCACGGGTTTTTCACCCTCAAATTGGTAGCGGGGGTTGGATTTGAACCAACGACCTTCAGGTTATGAGCCTGACGAGCTACCGGGCTGCTCCACCCCGCAATCATTTTCAGACGAATCAAAGATCACGTTGTCGCAATGCGTACTGTTGGTTTGA
>CAIXUF010000162.1 GCA_903922535.1 Candidatus Hydrogenedentota bacterium | reverse complement strand
GTTACGCCACATCCGCCGGAAATTGCGGCGGCAAGCGTCTCGTTGGCGTGTCCCCAGACATGTAACCTGATGGCGTTCCGCATCTTGACGATCTTTCCATGAACGTTTCCTGCCGCAGGGAAACGACAAGCGGGCACTGCGTTGCTGGGCCAGGCAACCCAGAGCGTAGGCAAAAGGTTTGTTGTCGCATCGAGTCCGAGTTGCACCTGATAGATGCCACGAGGAAACGAACTAAGATCCAAGGTTTGTTCCGGATCTAAAGTCACCATGGCGCCGTCTCTGTCCGAAACGTGCCATACGCCGCTCCACTCGCCTGCGCCAACTAACGCTTGCAGCCACATTTGTCCGTCGGCGGCAAAACCGCGGAGGGAACAAGAATATTCGCCATTCGTCCACAGATAGTCGTCAAGGAATGCGACGGGCGCTACGTTGTTGGTCACGCAAACGGCATAGGGATCCGGGTAGGCAGGAAATGGATAGGCGTATTGCGGCATCTGCAAGACACTGTTTGTCGCCTGTTGCGCCCGAGTTGCGCTTGCGCCCGAAAGCAGCACCACAAAAAGAATAGTGGCAGCCCATTTATAGGCATTGTTGGGGTTCATGACCTATCCGAGTAACGGCAATCTCGCTATGAGGGGTATCTTGTCGGCGGAGAACCAGGCGTGACTCAATAAGGCACGCACCCCAGTGACCATTCCGCTCTTCAACCCATCGAAAGATTACATCGCGGGTCAAATCAACACAACTGATTTGTGGAAATCGCCGCTGTTAGAAAGTAAAGCTCCTCACCCCTGCTGCGGCTGGGCAGGCGGCGGTTGGGCGGGGGCCGGCCGGACGTGCAGCGGGTAGCGCAGGCGAAGCTGCTGGTCGAGCTGTACTTCCACCCAGTGTGGTCCCTCCGTGCGAAACTGCACGTTCGCGAAGACTTCCACGGTGGTGGCGATCTGGTTTTCGTCCGGAAGTGTAATCGGGATGGGCTGACCTTCGCAGATGGCAGTCGTGCCGTCCGGCGCGACGATCCGCGAACGCTGCTGGAATTTGCCCTTGCCGCAGCACCAGCGGTTGACCAGGCAGAGGCGCGGGAACACGCCCGGCAGTTGCGACACGAACAGTCCGTCGAAAATACCGATCAGGATGAACTTGCCGTTGCGCTCCTGGCGCACGTCATCGCAGAGCAGGCTGGCTTGCAGGTCGGGGATCATGGGATACCTCGCTGGGAGAGAAGAGAAGTCAGTTGTCATTGGTCATTGGGGGAAGCATATCACCGGTGGAACGCGAATGCCATATCCCCCGAAGGAGCGGCCACACCATGCATGGTAGAGGCCGATCAACCCGACTCTCTCCCCAATGACTAACGACCAATGACTTCTCCCGACCGCAGCGCCGCGGCCATAAGGCGGTAGACGAGCTTGGCCGCGGTGAATTCCGAGACGTGACTGCCGGGAATGGGCGCGAGTTCCGTGACGTCGAAACCCACCAGCCGCCGCCCTTCCAGCACGCGGTCGATCAGGCGCATTGCGTCGTACCAGAAGAGCCCGCCCGGTTCGGGTGTGCCGGTTCCGGGCATCACCGCCGGATCGAAGGCGTCCACGTCAAAGGTGATGTAAACCCGTGCCGGAAAATCCGGCGGCAACGAAAGCCGCAACGGATCCGGCACCGCAAGTTTGCCGGCGTCGCAGGACGGAATGGCGCGAACCTGGCGGATGCCGGCTTCCGCCATGGAGAGGCTGCGGACGCCGATCTGAAAGATGGGCACCTCCAACTCGACAATGCGCCGCATCACGCAAGCGTGGCTGAAGACGTTGCCCTCGTACAGGTCGCGCAGGTCCGCATGCGCATCGAACTGCACCACGCCGAACGGTTCGCCGCGGGCGGCAAACGCCTGGGCCGCACCGAGCGTGACGGTGTGTTCCCCGCCGATCACAATCGGCACGCGCCCGCCGTCCAGCGC
>CAIXUF010000161.1 GCA_903922535.1 Candidatus Hydrogenedentota bacterium | reverse complement strand
GTGACATTTCGAAAGCCCGCAAGTTCGGCATGGACACGCCTGCCTTTGGACGACGATGAGGAGTACTGTTACGAAGTTGCACTGCAAGGGACCGTTCAGGGGCAGGCGCAGGCCAAGTATGAGGTGTTGCGAACGGCTGCGCCCCGTTCGGGATATACCGGCGCTTTCAAACTACTTGAAGCCACAAATCTTCGACGACAGATTTTCAGTCGGGAGAAACGCTGTCTGATTCCTTTCGATGAGGCCGTACCGCAAACGACGCAAGTCCGGGAAGAAGAAGCGGGCAAATCAACCGCTTTGGTTTCCAGCGATCCGTTCGCGTTGCCGCCCGCCCAGGAACCGGCGCTATTACTAGCGCAGATGCGGTTCTTCAACGAGTTTCCAATTCCTTCGAGCGCTCGCTGGCTGCTGGCAAGCATGGCGTTCTTTCCCGGGTTCGACGTCACACGTTGGTCCAATCTGCGAGTCAAAGCGGCGGAGATCAAGCCAGTTACCATGCTCATGGCAAACGGCGAGAATCTCGGCACGGTGCTTCACGAAGTGCTGACGCGCTACGACTACCGGCAGTCTGCAACAGATATCCGGGAGTTCTTGCGAGCCGCCTATCCGGCTTTTGACGAAATCCACTGCGACACCACCTTTGGCACGCCGCCCCAGGTGCTCGTGAGGGTCCGGGAAAAGGGGATGCGGCGGTCCATGGAGTTGTGGGAACTCTCTGACGGCATGTTGCGATTCCTTTGCCTGGCAACGGCTTTGCTCAATCCGGCGCCGCCGCCGTTCCTGGCATTGGACGAACCGGAGAGCGGACTTCACCCGCGTTTGTTGCCCGTGATCGGGGACATGATCAAGACCGCATCGGAAAGAACGCAAGTACTGGTCAGCACGCACAGTTCCGACCTGCTGAACCGGTTTGGATTGGACGACATTGCCATAATGAAGAGGGGAGACGAAAGCGCTTCTTCCTGGCACCGTCCATCAAACCGCAAGTCTCTGGTCGAAATGTTGGCGGATGTTGCGGGCGAGACCATAGGCGACCTCCATCGGTCGGGCGAACTGGAGGCCGCAACGTGAAGGTCTGGGCGTATGTGGAAGGTCCTTCCGACCGTTCAGGATTGGAAGCTCTCTTGCAAACTTGGCGCCCGCGATTAAAGGAAAAGGGTTGGGGTATCCATGTGATACCTTTGGACGGCAAGTCACGCTTTTTCCGCAAGATTGGCGCTCGTGCGGCCGAAAAACTGATCGCCGATTCGCGCGATCTTGTGGTGGGCCTACCGGACTTGTACCCAAACCAACCGTACGCCGGAACGGAATTTCAACATTCGACGGCGAGCGAGTTGATGGATGTGCAAACGCGATTGGTCAGGGAGGCACTCGCCCGCAAGCGCGTTGACGGAACCATGCTCGATCGGTTCTTTCCGTCGGCGTTAAAGCATGACTTTGAAATGCTCTTGCTGGCGGCATCTCCTCAGTTGCGCGCGCACTTGGGTACAATCGAGATGTTAGGTGCGTGGCGGCATCCCGTGGAAGACCAGAATCAAGAGTATCCTCCGAAACGCGTGGTCGAGTCTTTGTACCTTGCGAAGAGGAAGCGGGCATATCGGGATACGACGGATGCACCGGCAGTCCTGGGGAATGTTGCCGATCTTCGCACGGTTGTTTATTCAGAGTCTGGTCAGGTGCAGTGCCCGGTGTTCAAAAAGATGCTCGATTGGGTCGGCAACAAGACCGGCGTTACGGCGTATTGAACGCG
>CAIXUF010000160.1 GCA_903922535.1 Candidatus Hydrogenedentota bacterium | reverse complement strand
TGCCGGCCAGGGCCAGATCCTCTGGAGCACCAACCACTCGATGCTGCCCGCATGGTTCATCCCGCTCGAAACCGGCGGTCTGCTCGGACCCAACGAGGCGGTGACCTTCAATCTGCGCGTTGATCGCAGCGTGGTGGATCCGGGAGACCATAGCACGAAATTCACCATTACCGGCGACAACAAAGAGTCTCAAGACGTACAGGTGCTTATGAAGAAGAACTGAGCGCGCAGCGAAGCGCCCCGCGACCCGCCGTGCGGGTGGGTGACTGCGCGGTGACAGACGCTGTTTCCGCCGCGTTCGCGGACGGATTACGGCAAGGTGCGCCGCCTTTTCGAGGGCGACGCACGAGTGGTGGGGTATCAAGCCGCCGGAACTCAGGGTTGGTGTCTATGGGAGGCATACTGTCGCCGTTGCCGCCGAAGCAAGCGCCGGGATGGCCTCTTGGATGGCGCTCACCGCGCGAGACATCAGTCCAAATGCTGTGCGGCCGCCCCGGGTCGGCAAGATTGACCGGGCCAAATTGCCGGATCCTTTGGGCGTGCGGGCGATCTTGATGTATAATATGTACCGGGTCGTATGTTCTACGTTGGCTCGACCACCTGAAACGGAATCTAGGGTGTGCTGCTCAAGGAGTGCTGCATGTCGCGACGCGGATTTACCCTGTTTGAGATCGTGATATCCTTGGCCATTTTCGCCGTGACACTCGGTGTGACGGCGCAGGGCTTGGGGTATGCCTACGGGCTGGTGAACCTGCAAAAACAACGGGTGACAGCGGACAATGACTGCCGTGTGGTCATCTCCGGGCTGCGGCAGGTGGTCGCGGCGGATCCCGACACCACCGCCTGCCCGGACACTTCCCAAAAATTCCCCTGCCTGCTGCTGGATTATGTCAACACATTTCCGGCGAACGCCGCCGCGGTGGCGGCCCTGTCGACGGCGGCGAAAGTGCCCTTCTCGGGATTGTATTCCCTGCGCAATGAGACCATCACAATTGCCCTGACCTCCATCACCGGGGGGACCGTTGTCAAAGGGACCAACGCCTCGACCAGCACCAATCCCGTGTGTGTGAACGTCACGGTGCAGTGGACAGGGCCGCGCGGGATAACGTACACCCAGAAGCTGGCCACGATGATCACGGACCAATGATGCGGAGAATGCGGACATGATTCACGACGCGAGATGCGGTTCCCGGCGCAGTGCGGGGTTTACGCTCGTTGAACTGATGATATCCAGCACGCTGCTGGTGATTGTCGGCCTCCTTGGGTTCATCGCCTGCTCCGGATCCCTCAAGTCCGTCGACCTGACCCAGCGCATGACCACCCTGCAGGAGGAACTGCGCTCCACCATGCGGGCCCTGTCCGACCAGGTGCAGCCCGCGGTCAAAGCCGCCCGTGACGGTTTCGATCTGCCCACCGGGGCGCGGGCAATACAGATTGTGAACACGGCCAGTCCGACGGCCATCACTTTTGTCGTTCCCACAGACATGACCAGAACCGTTTTTTCAGGCGTGACGACCATACAGTTTGAGACCGAGGACAAGCCCGACGCCACCATTGACAACGGCCAGTACGGCAACGGGGTGCTCGACACGGGCGAGGACACGAACGGTGACGGCATTTTGAACCGCAGGTTGGTGATGGTAAAGCCCGATGGAACCCGCAAGGTGCTGGGCGGCAGCAACCATCTGGCCAGTGTGACTTTCAACCTGTCGAGCGATGCCAGCATGCTTGAGGTGACCCTGATCGCCTCAATGCGGATCGAAACCGGCAGAAGCAAATCCAGAATGCTGCTAAACAGTCTTACCAGCAACATTTTCCTGATGAACTGACACAGTCCGGGTCGACAGAGACGGACTTTGGAGGATGGGACGATGGCACCCAACAAGAGAGGACATTCTGAAAGGGGCATGGCGCTCGTCTTGACCATGATCATGCTGGTCGTCGTGCTCGGCGCCGTGTTGCTGGTGTCGAGCCAGGCGATTAGCGCCAAGAAACAGACGGACAACGTGCACATCCAGTACCAGTTGGAGGAGGCCTGCAAGGCGGGCGTGGACTACGCCATCGAGCGCATCTGGAATGACTACATCGCTGGAAACTCCAATGCGGCGGGCACCTGGTTCAGTTACAGGTCCTTCATCAACAACATCGTGCCCGTCAATACCACTTGGACCGTGGTCTCCTCGTCAAGCCCGCTCGTGGTGAACTCCTCCCTGGGCGTCAGTGTGCCCAGTGTGACCCTGTCACGGACGGACGACATTAACGGGTTCTTCATGACTATCACCTCCACGGGGCAGGTGGGCACCCGCACCCAGACGGCGCAGCAGACGGTGCGGGTTTGCGGCTCCCCCTTTGTCGGCTTCAGCTATGCCGCGCTGGCCAACAACATCAACTGCATGCTGTGCCATGCGGAAATCCACAGTGCTGAACTCGACAACAACACCAACTCACTCCTGTTTAACACCTTTGACCGCATAAAGGTGGCCTCGCTGCAGAATCTGGCATTCCGGGCCGACAGTGACGCCGCCGACTCAAAGGTGGCCGGCGCCATATACACCCGCGGCAGCATCATCAACAGCTACACCAACGCGGCCATGTCCGCCAGCCTGCTCGGCAACAAACAGTTGTCCACATACCCGTTCAACGCTTTGTACAAACTCACCCAGAACCCCTCCACCGGCGCCATGAGTACCCCCGTGCCGCTGGTGGTGCAGGGCAACGACAGCAACGGTGCGCCCCTGACTGCCGGCAACTTGTACAAGAACTATCCGACCCTCAAGAAAATGATGACGGACACGCTGCTTCCCGCAGCGTTCCCGTCCCCCTATCCGGACGACAACAGTGACAAAATTGTCCAGTCAAGCGAGTATCATGCCATCGCCGATCTGCTTTCCGGATCGGCGTCCGGGGGTATCGCTTATGGCGTTCCCGCCGGGAACGTCTACTCCGGCACAACCTTTCCGACGGCATCCAACAGTGCCGCAACGGCGTTGTCCACCACCGGAAAGTACACCGGAAATCTGATACTCACGGGCACCACGGCAAACCCAATCACACTGACCGGCCAGATCGCCGTGGAGGGTGACCTGTTGCTGCGCGGCGCCGTAAAGGGCACCGGTCAAATCTTCGTGAGCGGAAACACCTACATCGGCGGTGACGTCACCTATGCCGACGGCACGACCTTTGGCACGGCCACTGACGGCACCAAGAACACGCTGGCGGTGATCACGGGCGGCTGCGTGATGATGGGGGACTACCTGACGATCCGCGGCAAAAACCACAGCCAGAACGTTCAAACCACCCCGGACCACACGGCAGCGTCCGGTTACACGGTAAGTCCCGCCTATTCGTCCGGCGTGACCGCGGGGGAACTCTCCATACAGACGCGCACATCCACCCAAACGGTTTCGAAAGTGGCCAACCCCTCGAATTCCAAGAGTGCCACGGAAGCCCTCCAGATTGGCTACAACGACCCGAATGTGACCGACGGCAACGGCATTGTCACCGCGCGCGGCGGCAATCAGCAGGACTCCTTCACCGCGTCCGAGCTGATGCTCTTCAACAATATGGAGATGGCGAAGGTCGTGGCCGACTCCAGTTACAAGCCGCGCTTCTACGGCCTGAACTCGAATTCCCCGAACAACATCTTCTTCTATGACAATTCGAGTTCGGAACACCCCGTCCGCTATGACGAAGGCGCAAGCACGGCAGGCGGAGCCAGCAGCACCGTGCTCACATTGGCGGCTTATCTGACGAAGAAGGGATACTCCAGCAGCATTGCCACCAACGCAGCCAAAGTGTTTCTGAATCCCACGGGAGGCTGGTTGCCCGACACGGTGCTGCGCAAGATGTGGTGGGACGACGAGCAGTCGCGCACCGCGGCGAACAGCACCTACAAGTTTGACGGGCTGCTTTACAGCAACAACGCCATCTTCGCCATCACGCGCAGCAAGGTGC
>CAIXUF010000159.1 GCA_903922535.1 Candidatus Hydrogenedentota bacterium | reverse complement strand
GGCATTCAGGGCGCAGCCCGCGGCATGGACCAGATCGGCCGCAAGGCCGATGAATTGATCGGCCCCGGCGCGCCGCTGCTGGGCGATGCACAGGCCTCCCCCTACACTGAGCGGCGCAGCTTTGCCGAACGCTATCCCACCGGCGCGGGACCGGTGGTGTCGGTGTCCAATGAATTCGGTGAAATCCGCGTGGACACCTGGAACGAGCGGGTGGTGCAGGTGAGCGCCGAAATCATCGCCGGCGCGGAGACGGCCGAGACGGCGGCAAAACTTGCCCAGGCCATAGAAATCAAGGTGTCGCCCGCACAGGACCTCGTCGAGATCAAGACGCTTTTTCCCGAAACCCGGCGCGACATGGGCCGGATCTCGCTGGCCGTGCAGTACAAGATCACGATTCCGCGCGATGCGAGCCTCGTGGCCGACAACTTTTTTGGCGATGTGGCCGCGCATGGTATCGGCGGGTTCATCGGCCTTGATGTGCGGTACGGGGCGGTGGACATCGGCCGGGCCGCCGGTGAAGTCCGGGTAAGATCGCACGGCGAGTTCCCCGTGAAGGCCGAGGGTCTGGCGAAGGGCGGTATTTTCGAGATGAAGGGTGCGCGCGCCGACATCAGCGACGTGCGCGGCGAGATCCAGATCAGCAATTTCGGCGGCAGCGTGGCCCTGTCCAAACTGGGCCCCGAGTACAAGGCCGACATCACGGTGGACAGCGGCCGGGCGGACATTTCCATAGACCCCGGCGCAAACCCGGACGTCAACGCCACGGTGGTCTACGGCAAGCTCAACAGCGACCTGGACATGGCCCGGTCCGGCCAGGGCGACCGGATTCTGGCCCGCCATCCCAGCGCGGACGCGAAACAGCGCATGACGATCAACGCCTCCTTTGGCGATGTGACCATTGACGTGCGCGGCGTGGGCGCCGTGCCCGCCCCCGGCGGCGCCGGGGGCCAGGTGTTCAACGACACGCGCGAGGAACACGCAACGGTGGCCGAATCGGCCGTGCTCCAGATAGCTACGGCGGTTCCGGGCGGTGTGCGCGTTGAGGGCACAGACGAGAACGTCGTGCGCGTGACCGCCACGCGCGTTGTGTGGATGCCGACGGCGGCGCAGGCGCCGCAGGCGCTGGAGGCGCTCCAGATGCGGCTCAAGCAGGAAGCCGGCCGGGTGACCGTCACCACCGCGGCCGACGGCGACATGGCCCGCTTCGGCTGCACCTCCTCCCGCGTGGACCTGCTGGTGCAGGTGCCGCGCACGGTGGCCGTCCAGATTAACGCGGCCGAGGGCGTGAGCTCCGTGAGCGGTTTGGGCGGGGAGACCACCGTGAACCAGGTCAAGGGCGAAATCATCGCCGAGCATGTCAAGGTTGCGCTCAAACTGGCCAACAAACAGGGCGCGGTGCGGGTGTCGGACTGTGCCGGGCCGGTGGATGCGTCGGCCCGCTACGGCGATCTGCGCATTGAGCGCGTGTTTGGCCGGGTCACGGCGCAGAACACCGAGGGGCGCACGATCATCGAGTCGCCGGGCGGCGACGTGTCGGCCCGCAACAACGGCGGCGACCTGCGCCTGCTCTCGCTGGAACCGGTCAAGGGCAACATCGACCTGCACGTGGACAAGGGCCACCTGAGCGTCTTCATCGCGCCCGAATCGAGCGCGGCACTCACGGTACGCGCGGGGCAGGGCCGGGTGCAGAGCAACATCCCGCTGAACGGGTCCATTGGCGGCGAACGCCAGGAATTCACGGGGCGTCTGGGCGACGGGCAGTACACGGTGCTGCTGGAGGCCGAGGGCGGGGACATCGTGGTGAACTGAGCGGGTACCGGAGGGGAAGAAGGAGGGGGCGAGTTAACGCGGAGACGCTGAGGACGCTGAGGAACGCAGAGAAGAATGATGAGGGGATCTGAGATTTGAGGGCACCGCGGCTGAAGACGGTTTGGCCCTTACCGAACTGGGATCGCCACTGCTTGGGACGATTCTGAGACATAATAGATACGGGAAAAGGCAGAAGACGGATTATGGAACCGCAAAACAAGCCTCTATCTTGTTTGCACAACATGACTTGCCGACTTGGTGTGATGAACTTCTTCGAAAGAATGTGTGAAGTTGGCGGACAGTGGCGCGGAATAGACGCGGAAACGACAGTGGGTGAAGTCGGGACAATGGCAACCATCAGGTATGAAATCATTCTCTATTGGAGCGATGAAAACAGTGCCTTCATTGCTGAGGTTCCGAAACTGCCGGGGTGCATGGCAGACGGACAGACCTATCAGGAGGCCTTTGAGAACGTCGAGGTCACCATTCGGGAATGGATAGACACGGCGCGCGAACTCGGCCGTCCCATTCCACCGCCGAAGGGCCGCCTGATTTACGCATAGAATTTCCCGCACTGCTGAGGACACCAAAGTTCGTGGAAGCTGGGGAAATGGGGAAAGCATCCGCTGAAGGATGGTATCATGCCGCCTGTGGGTCTTGCCGCCGAATCCGGGCGCTTTGCCTGCGACTGCTTTCACAATCAATGTTCCTTTGACCGGGAGACCATGGCATGGATTATGGCAACGGCGCTCCGTTGGACGTGTTTATATCGGTCTGTGACGATTTCTATGGGACGGCGCGCGCCGCCAAGGCGTCAGGCAAGAAGGTGGCGGGCTTTGTCTGCTCCTATGCGCCGCAGGAACTGCTGCATGCCGCCGGGTATCTGCCGGTGCGCGTGCTGGGGCGTCCGGGCGGGACGCCGCGGGCGGACCAATTGTTGCAGGCCTATGCATGCAGCCTGGCGCGGAGCAGCTTTGACGCAGCGCTGTCGGGCGAGTTTGACTTCATGGATTTGGTGGTGTTTTCGCACACCTGCGACACGATGCAGAACCTGGCGGATCTGTGGCGCAGCAGCCGCCCCAACCAGCCGGTAATCATCGTCTGCGCGCCGACCGTGACCTCCGGAACCGCC
This sequence comes from Candidatus Hydrogenedentota bacterium, assembly GCA_903922535.1. The sequence goes on along the minus strand of CAIXUF010000159.1, from coordinate 1,211 downwards.
GCACGGACCTATTACCGCAAGGTGCTGGACGATGTGCGCAAACAAATCGAGGCGCTGTCGGGTCCGATTTCGGACGAGGCGATTCGCGCAAGCATTGAGCTGTATGCGCGCCACCGCAGCCTGGTACAGCGGCTCTATGACCTGCGCCGGGAGCATTCGGAGTTGATCAGCGGGCGTGAACTGCTGGCCGTGGTGACGTCGTCCATGATGATGCCGAAAGAAGACCACTTGGCGCTGCTGGAGCCGTTTGTGGCGGGACTGGAAACGGCCGCTGAGGTGCCACAGAAACGGTTGCCCCGCGTGTTTGTCGCGGGGAGCGTCTGCCAGAACATGGGATTCATTACGGCGCTGGAGGAGGCGGGCTGCATGGTCGTGGACGACGACCTGTGCATGGGTGGACGCTCCTTCTCATTGCCGGACGCGCCCGCGGGCGACCCGATGGACGCGCTGGTGGAGATGTATCTCGGACGACGGCCCTGTCCGGCCTTCCACACACCCGGTTTTGACCCGGGGGCCTTTCTGGTCGAGCGCGCCCAGGCGGCCCGCGCCGCCGGGGTGGTCTTCCTGCTCACCAAGTTCTGCGATCCGTGGTTCTTTGACTATCCGCATGTGAACAAGTCACTGGAGGCGGCCGGGATTCCGGGCCTGCTCGTTGAAGTGGAGCAGAATTTGCCCGTTCCGGAACAGTTCCGCACGCGCGCGGAGGCGTTTGTGGAACTGCTGAAGGCAAGGGCGGAGTAATGGGCGTGCAGTATTTCGCGGGCGTGGATGTGGGCTCGGCCACGGCCAAGGCCGTGCTGGTGGATGCCGCCGGGAACATCTGCGCGCACGTTGTGATCGCCAGCGGCGGCAATCTGACGCTTGCGGCGGACAGGGTGCTTGCCGCGGCGCTGGCGAAGGTGAACGCGGCACCCGGCGACATTGCGGCGCTCATTGCCACGGGCTACGGCCGCGAAAGCGTGGCGAACCGGACCAGAACGGTCACGGAGATCACCTGCCACGCCAAGGGCGCGCACATGCTGTATCCCGACGCGCGCTCGGTAATCGACATTGGCGGACAAGACTCAAAGGCGATCTCGCTGGACGCGGCCGGGATGATCCGCAAGTTTGAGATGAATGACAAGTGCGCCGCCGGCACGGGGCGTTTTTTGGAGGTGATGGCGCGCACGCTGGAGGTGCCGCTGGACGAGGTGGGTCCCCGCGCGCTCACG
>CAIXUF010000158.1 GCA_903922535.1 Candidatus Hydrogenedentota bacterium | reverse complement strand
TGCCATGAGCGTGCGGATCGTCTCGATGCGCCCGTTGGTCTCAATGCCGGCCGCCTTCTCCACCACCCTGGCCACGCACCAGTTGTTCATGATGGCCGAGAAATAGTCCAGGCGGTCCGTCAGGTGGATGATCTGGCGCGGTGTGATCTTCTCGCTCATCTTCTCTATGCCGCGGTGCACAAAGCCCGGCACCGGAATCACATCCTTCACCGTTTCGCCGTCCAGACGGATCACCAGACGCAATGATCCGTGGGCGATGGGGTGCTGGGGCCCCATGTTCACGAAGTACTCCTGCGTCGACAGTTCGCTGCTGCCAGCGCCCGGCGGCGTCAGGAGTTCATCCAATGTCCGTACCTTAACTGTCATCATCGTGTCCCGTGTCGTTGCCGTTATCCAGAAACTTCTCTTGTTCTTTCGTCATCGCCATTGCAGGAATCAGGCAGACATTTCGCCAAACACGCGCCTTCCGCCAGTCCTGTCTTCAATTCCTGATTCCCAATTACGAGGGCCGTTGAAGCATGTTCTTGTCCTGGTAGTCCTTCCGGAGCGGGTAGCCCGTCCAGTCATCCTCCAGGAACAGCCGCCGCAAATCGGGATGATCATCGTAGGGAATGCCGAACAGGTCGTAGACTTCGCGCTCCTGCCACTCGGCAATCGGCCAGAGGTCGCTCACCGTCGGTACCAGCGGATTGTCGCGGTCAATCAGCACCCCGACCATCAGGGAGTGCCCGTGCAGCGTCGAATAAAGCTGGTAGACCAGTTCGAAATGGTTGTCCGCCATCCAGTCGATGGCGGTGTGATCCATCAGAAAGTCAAAGGAGAAACGCGGATCGTCGCGCAGAAGCTGGAGAAAGGCATGCAACCCCCGCACCGGCACCTGCACGGCCGGGACGTTGGTGTTTGGGCGCTCCTGCGCCGCCGGGTAAGCCCCGGTTATGGCTTGGAGGAGGGCCTGCGAATCCATTCTCTTAACCTTTGTGTCCAGATTTTGTGTTCGGCCGACTCGGCCACATTCACCACGTTTTGCTCTTCAACAAGGCGGCGCATTTCGCCCTGGATGTCTTCCATCGTGATTCCCTGGGGCAGTGCGGCCAGCACAGGCTTGCGGCGGATGTCGGGACGGCGAATGGACTCGCCCTCCTTGATCATGCGCTGAAGCGCGAGCAGTCCCCAGAAGAAAGCCTCCGGGCGGGGCGGGCATCCGGGAACGTACACATCCACCGGGATGACCTCGTCCACGCCGTGAACGATATGGTACGAGTTGTACTGGAACGGGCCGCCGCAGATGGCGCAGGCACCCGTGGCAATGACGTAGCGCGGCTCGGCCATCTGTTCGTAGAGCAGGCGCACCCGGGGTGCCATTTTCCGCACGATCGCCCCCGCCACCACCATCAGATCGGCCTGGCGCGTCGAGTTGCGGACCACCTCGGCGCCAAAGCGGGAAATGTCCTGGTGTGAGGCGCCCGTGGCCATCAGCATCTCGATGGCGCAGCATTTCGTGCCGAAACCCAGCGGCCACAGGCTGTTGGCCCGGGACGTGTTGATGATGCGATCAATGGTGGTGACCAAGACCGATCCGCCGGGGAAGTTCTCCACCATGCCCGGTATGTGGTCGACCATCAGACCCACTCCAAAACTCCTTTTTTCCATGCATAGGCCAGGCCGACCAGCAGCACCAGAATGAAAACACCCGCCTCAATCAGGCCTATGGTGCCCAACTGGCGGAACGCCACCGCCCAAGGGTAAAGAAAGGCCGCTTCCACGTCGAAAATCAGGAACATCAGGCCGAACAGGTAGTAGCCCACGTTGAACTGAATCCACGCCTGGCCGATGGGCTGCTCGCCGCATTCATAGGGGGTGTTCTTAATCGCACCGGGCCGGTGTGGCGCGATGAGAAAAGAAAACACCAGTCCGCCGCCCACCATGCAGGCGGCAAGACATATGAAGCTGAATACGTAGAATAGATTCACTGTAAAGGTCACGGTCCTGTTTGGGCGCGCTCTGGGCGCGATACCCGTCCAATAATCCTCTTGATGCAACCGGTGGTTTGCGCGGCTACCTAACG
>CAIXUF010000157.1 GCA_903922535.1 Candidatus Hydrogenedentota bacterium | reverse complement strand
CCCCTTGCCGTCCACAATCATCGCGGGCCGCCCGTGGTTGTCGGGCTCCTTGGGATCCACCGGGTCCGGCGTCTTGCCCATCGTGTTCTCGCCCGCCTTGACCGGTCCCGCCCATGTCTTGGCGGCGTGGTCATAGGCGCAAACATAGGGGTCCTCATGGGGCCCTTGATAAGCGATATAGGTGACGTCCTTGTCGTGTTCAGCGCAGGGATGCTGCAGCGTGGAGACAGGGTTGCCGAATCCGTTGTCCGTGAAGTAGTTCACCGTGCCCGCCGAAGCAACGGGTGCCGCAGGTGTCCCGCCTGCCTCGCCGGCCGTGCAAATGCCGTTCAGCAGAAAGAGCAGGGAAGCCAGAATCATCATTTGTCTTCTTGTCCCAGTCATGACAACCTCTATTTCTGGTAGTTGGGGTTGTAGGCGCCCTGTTTCGCAAAGCCCCCTAGTTTGGGCCGCATCGCGCCATAGCGCGGATAGCTGTCGAAAACGTCGCCCGTGCCGAGTGCCCGCGGGTCTTTCTGTTCCGTCAGGACCGCAGTCAATCGGGCGCGCAGCTGTTCCCTCATATCGCGATGTTCCGGGACATCAGCAATGCTCTTGATGCAGTCCATCGAATGGCTGACGTCATAGAGTTCCGTTTCGGGCCGTTTCCCAACCGCCATGGCAAACGACTCGGGAAACTTTTCCCGGTTCTCAAGCAGGAGGGTCTTGGTCGGTCCGTCGTCTATGTCGCAGTATTCTTCGGGGTCGCCTGCGGGCCAGCGGTCCGGTTTGTAGTTTTGGATAAAGAGGCGGTCACGCGTCCGAACGGCGCGCCCCGGATAGCCGACATTGTCGTAGCGCGCATGCGAGTGGCGTTCCCGGCCAAAGACGACGAATTCATTCGGGCCGGGAGTGCCCGAGGTCAGCGGGCCGAGGAAACTCCTTCCCGACATCTCCGCCGGTGGCGTCAGTCCTGCCGCAGCAAGAAATGTCGGCGCAAAATCGACGAAACTGAAGAGCTCTTCCGTCGCACGACCCGGTTTGACCCGGTCACGCCAGCGAATTGCCAATGGTACGCGCACCCCGTATTCGTACAGATTTGCCTTGGCGCGCGGGAACGACATGCCGTTGTCGCCTGTCACCACGACAATGGTATTCGCCAGTTCGCCCAGCGCCTCCAGCTTCTTGAGCATGCCGCCGAGTTGCGCGTCGAACCATTCTATTTCGAGAAAGTAGTCGAGCATGTCGCCGCGGACCACTGCGTCATCCGGCAGGAACCCCGGCACGGGGGCGTCTTCAAGTCTCTTTCCAGACTTGAGCCCCGACCCTTTTTCATACTTGCGGTGCGGTTCGTGGCCGCCGTACCAGAAACAGAACGGCGCGTCTTCAGGGCGTTTGGCCAGAAACACCTCAAAATTGGCGGTGTAGTCTGTGGGGGCTATGCCATTCCAGGGCACGTCGGCCAGTTCCTTTGTACTGTATTCGGGACCGGCGGGATTCTGGGTCCAGCCGCCGCGTTTCCAGTCGCCCGGTCCCCATCCTTTTCCGGTGAAACCGACATGGTATCCGGACTCCTTCAACAGGTCTGGATAAACCTTGAACTTATTTGGAAAAAGGCTGCTGTGGGTTCCCGCCTCCTCCAATTGCCCGATGTGGCGGCCCGTGAGTATGGCGGCGCGGTTTGGTGAACACTGCGGCGCGGCGCAGAATGCGTGCGTAAAAAGGACACCTTCCCGAGCCACACGGTCGAAATTGGGGGTGTTGACCCCTTTCACTCCCGCAATGGAGGCGTACGGCCAGCCCCAATCGTCCGCAATCGCGAACAGAATGTTCGGGCGCCGTCCCTGTGCGGGGTTCGCTGTTGCTGAGGCGTGGGAACCGGCAAAGCCCAAGCTCGCCACGCCAAGTGTTCCGCGAGTCATATTTTCCAAGAATTGTCGGCGGTTCATGGGGACTCCTCACATTGTCTGGATGGGCAGAGTATTGCAGGGACGCAGCAGGAGTATCTAGTTTCTTGCCAATGAAACACCATCCTTCTGCCGGAGTTCCGTACTGGGAAACAATGCGCATACCTTGACGACAAACCCGAAAACACTAGAATGTCCCATGGGCAGGGCGTATCCGAAAGCCACCCTGGGCAGAACATCCATCGTCAGAATACCGTTGGGGGAAGGACTGAAATGGATGAGACCGTTGTGAAAACAGGCACAGACGAAGCCGTTCTCACCATCGCCTTTGAAGGCATGTACTCCATGGTGGACGCAAGAGTCGGTGTTTTTGTTGACGGCGTTCCTCTTCCGCCAGGTTCCCTGCTAAGAGGATTCAGGTATGGCGTAAGACTCCCCCAGGGAAGTCACGAGGTCACGGTTAAGGCGGGCCTTCGCAAGGTGAAATACCTTGTGGACCTGTCACCGAACAACGCATACATAATGCTGTTGACCTATAGCCGCACTTGGGGAAATTTCGACAAGGCATACGAGTTGGCTTCCATGAACTGGGAGGAGGCAGTGAACAGCGAGCCCCCCGTTCTGGATGCCGCATGTCCTGAACAGGACATCCGCATGCTAAGAAGGGAAGAGTGGGGACTCAGGTGGAAGACTTTCAGCCGCACTTTTGCTTTGACGGGCATCCTTTTCGGACTCTTCATGGGGTTAATTCATGGTAGCAGTGTCTATGGTGTGCTCAGTGGATTTCTTTTCGGGTTGTATATGGGATGCTTCTTTGCGGTGCTCGGCGTGAGCTCAAGAAGTAAATGGTATAGAAGACAGAAATGAACATTGTCGTTT
>CAIXUF010000156.1 GCA_903922535.1 Candidatus Hydrogenedentota bacterium | reverse complement strand
CTGCCCGCGCTCATCGAGGACGCGCCGATGTTCGCCGCGCAGGTGATGGTGCGCCGTCCCTTCAAGACCGTTACCGCGCTTAACCCCAAAACCACGATAAAGGTCGACGGCCAGACCATTGGCCTCGTCGTCAACGACATCCACGAAGTGCTAATCATCAAATAACCGCGTGGAGGCATACTGGGAGCGCCGGCTACCCGCCGACTGTGTTCGCATTGCAAGACAGCCGGCGGGACGCCGGCGCTCCCAGTAGTTTCGCGTTACGGCGAAAGCCTTATCAAGACCGCCTGCTCCGCCCCCAACTCCACCTGCAACTTCCCCGGCGCATCCCACGTCATATCCGTTTCCCCGATCATCTCCCTTGCCTTCACCTCTGCGTCCTTCCATCCCAATCCCGCCAAATCAACCTCAATCGCGCTCTTCTTCGCCTGGTCCGAATCGTTAAGCACGGTAAAATACACAACCCCCTTGTTTGTTTCCCCGAATCGCTCAACATAGACACTCGCATTATCGCTCTTCGCAAAGGTGATCGGCTGCCATCCTACCCTGGCGACGGTCTGAATCAGCGGCAGGTATTTCTTGAACAGCGGCCGGGCCGCTTCGTACCACTTTGGGTTTTGGAAGTAGCAGCCGGTGGCTGCGTTTTCGGAGAAGAAACCCGGAAACATCCCGTAAGCCAGCGACCGCTGCATGTAGCGTTCGGTCAACTCCAGCGAGAAGTCGTCATAGTGGGTGTTCATCAGGAAACAGTAGGGCTTCTGCGCGGACAGGGCGCGGCGGAAGCACAGTTCGGCGTCGGTCATGGGCTGCCACTTGCCGCCGGGCATCCAGTTTGTCTCCGTTCCCAGCACGTCGAGGAAGGCAGCGGGCATGTCATAGGCGCCCAGCGCGCCGTTGGCAAACATGAACTTGCCGCGCGCGTGCATGCGCCGTGCCAGTTCCCTTTGGAAGGCGAAGGTGGAGAACACCGTCAGCACGCCCACACGGCAGGACTGCGCATCGAACACGAGTGGAATGTCCATGTTGGCGAAGTGGGCCGCATTGTGGTCAATGCTGTTCGCCCAAAATTCGTAGGAGTCGATGTAGACGCCGTCCGCCACGGCCCCCTTTTCCGCCCCCCCCTCCAGTCCGGGGTTCTTGAGCAGATTTGCGGTGGCCCCTTCCTCGCCAAGGAATAGATCATCGAACCACACCGTGCCGGTGTGGTTGTCGCGCAGCAGCAGATGCACCGTCGCGCTTGCGAAAGGTTTATCCGACACGATGCGCCGTTCCAGCGCCTGAAATTCACGCGTGCCCGGCGCAATCGCAATCGCCTGGCAATACAACGCCGTTCCATCCGCATGCACCAGATCGACATACACGGAACAGTCGGTGTCTTCGACACCGCCAAGGTCCCGGGTGCGGATGGAGGCGCGCAACACAAGCGGTTTGGACGTGGTCTGGCCGATGGAAACGGTCTGGAAAGCATCCGCCGTCTGCCCCGGCGCGGACGCATTCAGGCACAGTGACTGGGCACCCTCCGTTTTCGCCGAAGTGTCCGGCGCGCAGGTGCCGGCGCCCCGCCAGGGCCATTCCGCCACTGACCCGTTCACCGTATCCGCCACGGCCTGTTCAAGCCGTTTCAGTTCCGCCTGCCCCCGGTTGACGGGATGGGCCTCGCCGACCGGCAGTGACGGGTCGGCGTTCAGCGCGAACACAACGCCGTCGCACCACGGCGCATTGACCACGGACAGCACGCTCCGGCCGGTGCCGTCCAGCACGCTGGACGCGGCAATCACCGACGCGCTCTCGTGCAGCGGGTCATCCTTTTTGTCGAGAAGCGCATGCAGATAGTTGACGGCACCGTCATAGGTGCGCGGCACTTCGGGCGCGAGCTTGAGCCACGTGGTCATGGGCTCGGTGTAGGGAAAGCTTAGTATGCCGTGCTGCTCGTCCCACGCGACATTGGTCGCGCCCTCCTGGTAGGCGAACCCGAAATCTTCCGGGTTGGGTAGTGTGCTGATGTCGGTGAAGGCCATCCACAACCCTTCGCGGGACACCCGTTTCTCGAAGGCGGCGGGAAAAAGCCGGTAATACTGGGACAATGCCCCGCGGAAACGCAGCGCCGGGTCGCAGGCATAGAGGAGGACCCGGAAGGACGCCCCGCCAGGCAACTGCTTCACGGCGGGGCTCAAGCCGAAATCAAACGCCGCATAGAACATGCCCCGGCCCGCATCATAGGCCAGCCGGTGATGGCGCGGCGCGTCGATGGGCGTCGCCAGAACGAGTCCGCCTTTCGCCCCGGTCAGCACGGCCAGCGGATAGGAAGACCGCATGCCCGTCGCCCCCGCGCCGGTGCGGAATGCATTGATGCAAAGCCCCTTCGCGGGCACATCACGTCGCATGTCCGGCGACCACGTCCACTCCCCCGCCACAGGCAACGGCACATACACCGTCACGGCGCGTTCCGCGCCGCGCAAGTCCTGAACCGTGCCGTTCGCCTCGACAACGCTGCCGCGCACGCTGAACGTCAGCGACAGGCGCAACTGCAACGCGGACGCATCCCCCGACAGCCTCACCCCTTCCGCCGTTTCCTCCACCCTCCAGTCGGGCGCGACAAAGTCGCTGTTGCCCGCCACGTCGCGCACGAAGGCCGGCATGCCACCCTCGCCCAGCACCGCGTCCTTCAGACGCAACGCAGCCACTGCGCCGGTCTTCCTGTCCAGGGAGAGTTTCAACCCCTCCCCAACCGAGACATCGCAAGTGTCCGTGGAAAGCTCGGGAACCGCGGGATTGCCGACCAGCGCCCCCTCAAACACCCTGCTGTCGTCGGCCGCCTCCACCACCGAGAAGTCGTCGAACCAGACGGTGCCGTTGTGCCCGCGAAAGAGCCCGTGCGCTGTCAGCGACGCCACCGGCTTATCGGGCACCAGCAGCACGCGCCGCTGTTCCCAGTCATGGGTGCCCACGGAAAAGCAGGCGGTCTGCCCCCACAGGTGACCGCCGTCGGCATAGTTCACGTCGACATACACAGAATAGCCATTGTCCGCCGCGCCGTCCACATTCACCGCCCGGCTCCAGCCCGATATCACGATAGGCCGCGGCGCAGTCTGGTCCAGCTTCACCAGTTGTCCCGCACCGTGCTGTTCCTCCGTGTTCCCAGCCACACAGCGCACTCCTCGCGACCCGCCACGTCCACCAACCTCCGCCACGTCAAAGGCCTGCATCCAGCCGTTCCACCCCGCACCACCCTCTTCAAAGCCAGGGTTTGTCAGCAGTTCCACCGCCGGAGACGCGTCGCCCACCGCCTTGGGAAACACCGTAATGTCCGCCTGCGCGGACAAACACAGCGCGGGCAAGGCCCACAGCCAGATGGCACGACGAGCGTAATACATGGTTGCATCCTTCCTGCTTCACAGATGGCCCCTACGTTAGGCGATGTACCGGAAGAATGCAACTTCACCCCCGTCGTCCTAACGGGGAGAACCGGGTGCCGCTCCTTTTGAGCACGGGAACGAGCAAGCTCGCAACCAAAAGCAAGAAAATGCGGTTAATTCATGGACACAACCGTTCCATAATGGGACGTTTTCATAAGAGTGCGTGCGGCCATGCCGCCGCTCTTCTTTGCCTGGGCCATGTCCCGGCGGCGAAAGCATGGCTTCCGCACAAAAGCGGTGGCATGGCCACCGCACTCAACATAAACCCGTGGTGCCCCATAAATTGACTCGCCCTTTCCCCTATGAGAGAATCCGAACAGTTTCGGTCACATTGAACGGGCCACAGCGGCCCGACAACTGGGAGACACACCATGACGCGCCACCTTCTCTGCCTGCTGCCCGCCGTGATCCTCACCGCAATTGGAGCCTGTCCGATGAGCGCAGTTGCCGACAACGCCAAAGCCCCCGTGAAGTGTCTCTGGATGGGGCTGGCCTCCCACAACGAACCGGTCATGGAAGACACGCTGCGGGACATCAAGGACAACTATCCCAGCGTCCAGATCACGGCGAGCGAGAACATTGAAGACCTCAAGATTGAGAATCTGAAGAACTACGACGTGCTTGCGATACACCAGATCAAGGTGGAAGGCGGCAATCCCCCCGACTACGTGAAGCAGGGCATTGCGGACTTCCTCAAGGGCGGCGGCGGCCTGGTGGTCAGCCATTTCGCCGTGGCCAACGTCCAGGAGTGGCGCGATTCCATCGACATCTATGGCGCCATGTGGGTGAGCGGCAAATCCACCCACGACCCGCTTCACGAGTTCCGCGTCGATGTGGCCGACGAGGCCCATCCCATCATTGAGGGCGTCAAGCCCTTCACCACCAACGACGAACTCTATTTCAACCTGCTCATGCGCCCCGACATGCACGTCGTCATGACCGCAAACCAGGAGCGTTTCGGGCACACCGTGCACGAACCCATCCTCGTGACCCACTACTTCCAAAATGCCCGCTGCGTTTACTTCGCCCTGGGCCACGATGTGCGGGCCACGCAGCCGCCGGAGTACCGCAAGATCCTCGTGCAGTCCATCGAATGGGCCGCCTGTCGGCGGTAACGGAAGACGGTTTCCGCTTCAGCGTCAGGTTTGCCCCGTCTTCGGCTTGAACCGCCCGGTATTCACGCTCATGGCGAGCACGATGCATGCCGTGTAGTAGATGGGGAAACAAATGTTGCCGTTTGCCGGGCTTGGATCAACATAGCGCCAGCGCGCGACAAAAATGTCGGACACAAAGAAGAGCACCGCGCCCAACAGCGCGCGCCGGCCCACGGCGTTGTGCGAGGTGCCGCAGACGAAGATCACCATCAGACCAAGCATGGCCATATACGCCGCCACGGGACCGAGTTCCGCCGCGGGAACGTGCGGGAGCAGCCATGCCAGCAACGGCACGCCAAGCAGGACCACTGCGGACAGTCCCCAAAGCACCCGTTTCCAAACAATGCCATTGATGCAGAACGCCCCGATGAACCCAAAATGGGCCAGCAGGAACGCCACCAGGCCCGCCAGAAAGTTGCCCGGCCCAAGCATGTCGCCGCACCAGCATCCCACCAGCCCCAGCAGCATGCACCGGCCATACCAACCGCCGAACGCGCCCCGTGTGACCGCAACGCCGACATAACCCGTCGAGGCCAGGAAGGTCAGCGGCATGACCCAGCCGCCTCCGGCACCGTTTCGTGCGGCCAGCATCGCGGCCGTGGCCGCAATGGCCATGACCACCGTCACCGTGCACAGCGCCCGCGCCCGGGAGCATCCCGCCTCATCTGCGTTGTGGATACATTGCACCATGGTTCAGATATACTTGACCTGCCCGCGCCGGTTCAAGCTTGACACCCCGATCATTGCGGGCAACCATGGCAATGCACTGGACAATCAAGGAGGCCGCATGGACACGCTTCGCATGATCACGCACGCTCCCCGAAACATTCTTCTCCCGTCCCTCCTGCTCATGGGCTTCATGGGAGGCATTCATGCCCCGGCTGCGGAAACAACCGAAGCAGGCAAAACAGAAGTGGCGGAGATGCCCGCCGGGTACACGCTCCAATGCTACGACGACTGCGGCGTGCGGGGACGGCAGCCGCATGTGCCCCTGAACATGATGCACACCTTCCCCCCGGAAACGGTGAAGGCGGACGAAAAGGACCGCACCGTCACGAACGGCATGCCCAATTTCGACATGGTCTATGAGGGGCTGGACAATCAGGCGCCCTACGTCGCGGCCGTCACCTACGCGAGCGAAAAGGGCAACCGCAGGCTGCAAAGCCTTCAGGCCGGAACTTTTGCTCTCCACGGTCCCAGAGTGCTTCCTGACGGAACCGCGCAACGCTTCTTGTTCAAACTCCCCGAAGGCGCCATCGCCGACGGGAAACTGACGCTGCATTTCATCTGCAACGAAGGGCACAACGCCGTGGCCTCCGTGGTGGAACTCTGGGCGCCGCTGCCGGAGCGCTGGGAACTGCACCTTGACCTGAGTCCCAACATCACGGGCACGTTGACGGGTCTGGTTTCGGACATTGCCTATACGGGCATTCAAGGCGCGGAGATTGCCCTTCGAAACTCGGAGACGGGGAGTTTGGCCAATGTTCACACGGAGCCCGATGGCACCTTCTCCATTGATCTGTCCCCGCAGGTGAAGCCCGGCGTAAACGGTGCCTTCCAAGTCACCGCACAGCACGGAGACGCGCACGCCACGGCGGAAGCCTCCTTCGCGGACTTGTGTTTCGTCGAGCCCAAGTACCGCCCGATTCCCGAGAAGGTGGACGGGATGGACGCGGTGCAGATCATGCTTGACGGTGTCTGGCGCATCCATGCAAACCCGCCCGAGGATTTCCAGACCCTGCCCGCAGATGGTCCGGACTGGGCGGATTTTGCCGTGCCCGGCCAGTGGCTCCAACAAGGATTCGATATTCCGAGGGACAAGGCCGCGGGCGTCGCCACGGACTTTGTCATTCCGGAGGCATGGCGCGGAAAACGCATCCTCCTCCGTTTCGACGCGGTGCACGGCGGCGCGAAGTACTGGCTCAATGGCCAATTGTTGGGCAACAGCGAAAACCTCTTCACCCCGGTCGAATTCGACATTACCAGCGCGGCGAAATCCGGCGCGAGCAACCATCTAGCCATGGCGATCACCGTGGACACGCCGTCCGAACTGGCCTCGTTCAGTTCCAACTATGCTTTCCACAATCTGGGCGGCATCGACCGGTCTGTCCGGGTGTTTGCCCTGCCCGACATTCATATCATGGAGCTTCGCGCGGAAACGAGGCTCGATGCCGACTTTAAAGACGCCACGGTCCCGTTGAATCTCATCCTTGCGAACGCGGCCGACGCTGGCGCAGAAGGCATCACTGTGCATGCCAGCATTACCGGACCAGGGGGAAAGGGGGCGCTGCTTGCTGAGTGTGACCTGCATTGCGGCCGCGTCCCAACGGGAGAAACCAACTTCCCGGCGACAATGCAGGCGAAAGACCCGCTGAAATGGAGCGATGAAAAGCCCAATCTATACCGCCTGACCGTGGAACTGCGGCAAGACGGTCAACCCCTCGAACGCGTCGCCCGCAATATCGGCTTCCGCAGTGTCACTGTAAAGGACAGCGCACTGTGGGTCAACGGCCACCGCGTGAAACTTGCCGGGGTCAACCGTCACGAGACCGACCCGCTCACCGGCCGCGCGGCCACGGCCTGCCACGGGGCGGAAGATGCGCGGCTGTTCAAGGAGGCTAATTTCAACTACATCCGCACGTCGCACTATCCGCCCACGGCCGAGTTTCTCGACGCATGCGATGCGCTGGGCCTGTATGTCGAGTGCGAGGCGCCCTTCTGCTGGGCGCGCGGCGGGCGCGGCGAAAGCGACCCGGCACTGGGCAGGGTCTTCCTCACGCCGACGGCAGCCATGCTCAACTTCAACCGGCACCATCCGTCCATCATTATCTGGTCCATCGCCAACGAATCGGGCAACGGCCCCGACGGCGAGAACGCCCTGCCCGCAAACTTTTCGGCAACCATGGCCTGGTGCCAAACCAAGGACCCGTCGCGCCCGGCCCTGTTCAACAACGAATGGGCGCGGGACGGCGGCAAGGGCGACATTGCCGTGGTGCATTACCCGCCCTGGCCGCCCGAGACGGCCGAGTTCATCAAGGGCGACCCGCGGCCTGTGCTGCTCGACGAGTATTTCCCGCCGCAAACCTTCACCTTCGCCGAAACCCTGGCCCGCAATCCGGGTCTGGACATCGTCAACTGGTCCGGCGGGCAAAACGGCCCCAATTCCTTTTGGGAGCATCTCTGCAAATCGGACCGTGTCATCGGCGGCGCCATTTGGGCGGGTATTGACGAGGAGTTCCAACTACCCGGCGGCAAGAACGCCGGATACGGCGCGTGGGGCTTTATCGACGGCTGGCGCAGGCCCAAGAGCCTGTGGTGGGACGCAAAACGCATCTTCAGCCCGGTATGGATACCGGTGCGCCGGGTGGACTGGCACCCCGGTCAGGAGACGGTCCGCATCCCGGTGGAGAACCGGTACGCGTTCACCGACCTGAATGAATTGACAATCCGCTGGGAACTCGGCGGCAAAAATGGAACGTTGAACCTCCAGGTGCCACCACAAAGCAGCGCGGAAATGGCAGTCCCCATTCCCACATCAGCAAAAGAAGGCGATCTGCTCGTGCTGCGATTCATCGATGCCGGGGGTACGTTGATCACCGCCAACGGTGTCACCCTCGGCACTCCCCCACCCCCTGCGATCCCCGCACCCACGGCGGGCCGCCCCCACGTCAAGAGCGACAAAGACACCATTGAAATCACAGGCAAGAACTTCGCATTCCGCATAAACCGCGCAACATTGGCCATCGAGAGCGATTCCATTTCGCTCCGGTCCATGCCGCGGCTTTTCGCCGCGCGGGTCGAAGACAAGAACGTGTTCAACCCGACCGGCGTTTCCTATGCCGAATATCCCGACGAATCCACGCACGCGCTCAAGAACCTGTCCGTGCGCGAGAAAGACCACGCCATAGCCATCGTCGCGGAAGACAGCTACGCCCGCTTTGAGGGTTCCGTGACCCTGCGCATTGACACGGACGGACAATGCTCCGCCAGCTTCGACTACCAGTATTCGGGCCTGCCTTTCAATGTCGGCGAACTGGGACTGCGCTTCACCGCGGCGCCCGAGTGCCGCGAGATCCGCTGGAAACGCCAGAGCGAGTGGGATGTCTACCCCGAAGACCACATCGGCCGACCGGAAGGACACGCCGCCGCCTCCGGTCCTGCCGGACCCGCACCCTTTGCAAGCCGTCCAACATGGCCCTGGTACCTGGACGCCAATGCCTACGGCACACGCGATTTCCGGGCCACAAAATACAACGTCCACGAAGCGGCCCTGACCGCGCCAAACGGCACCGGGCTCCGCGTGGACTCAGACGCCACCGCGGATGTGCGCGCCTGCCTGGGCGAAAACGCCGCGTGGCTACACGTGCTGCAGTCGCAACAGATGGGCGCTTCGAGCCTGCCCTGGCCGCTCGGCCCCGCGCCCAAGCGCATTGAAGACGGTACGCATATTTCGGGCACTTTTGCGGTGCGCCTGTTGACCGCCAATGAAGGGAAGCCATGACCCGAAACATGCCCAAACTTTCCCTGTGGCATTTTCAGTCTGCAAACAGTACCATAGATGTTCAGCCAGGCGTGCCTTATGGCCTGTAGTCATTTCGGATGTTGATCGAAGCGAAGAAAGGATCTACGCAAATGAAACCAGTCTATGTCGCGGCAATCGTTCTTGTCCTGACCGTCCTGGCCGCGGGCCCGGCCCCCGCCG
>CAIXUF010000155.1 GCA_903922535.1 Candidatus Hydrogenedentota bacterium | reverse complement strand
GGCGGATGGCACCGCTGCGGCACGCCGGGCTGCGAAGTCTACACCCTTACATTGATGAACGCGGACGGAACGAACATCCACACCGTGTCCTACCACGAGACGCAGGAGTGGGACCCGTCGGTGCTCAACGACGGCCGCGTCATCTACACGCGCTGGGACTATGTGGACCGCAACGCCGTCTTCTACGAGCAGCTCTGGTCTGTGCGGCCCGACGGTACCGCGCCCGCGGCCTTCTTCGGAAACAACACCTTCAATCCCGTGGGCACATGGGAAGCCCGGGCCGTGCCGGGATCGCAGCGCATCATGGCCACCGCCGCGCCGCACCACGGCATGACGGCCGGTTCCATCATTCTGGTCGATCCCACGAAGGGCGTGGACGGCCCTGAACCGATCACGCGCCTGACCCCGGACACGCCCTTTCCGGAAAGCGAATCGCTGCTCCAGCCGCAGTGGCGTTCGGCGCTCGCGCCCGAACCGCCCGCGCGCACGCCCGACATGGATCGCTGGCCGGGACACTGCTACCGCAGCCCCTACCCGATGTCGGAGAAATACTTCCTTGCGGCCTTCAGTTACGACCCGCTCGTCGGCGAACCCAAAGGCAACGCCGCGAACATTTTCGGGCTGTATTTTGTCGACGCCTTCGGCAACCGCGAACTGATCTACCGCGACCTCAACATTGCCAGTCTGTGGCCCATGCCGCTCGGGCCGCGAGAGAAGGCACCGGACCTGCCGAACCAGCATGACGGGGCTTCCGCCAGGGAAGGCACCTATTTCCTGCAGAACGTTTACGACAGCAATCCCGGCGTTGAGTCCGACACCATTAAGCGGCTGCGCATCGTGCAGGTGCTCCCCAAATCCACCTCCGGCGCAAACAATCCCACCGTGGGCGCCGCAAACGCTTCGCCCGGCAAACAGGTGCTCGGCACTGTGCCGGTCGAGGCCGACGGGTCGGCCTGTTTCCGCGCGCCCGCGGGCATCGCCCTTGGGTTTCAGGCGCTGGACGAACTCGGACAGGCCGCGCAGGTGATGCGCAGCGTGAGCTATCTCCAGCCCGGTGAGACGGCCTCATGCGTGGGCTGCCACGAACCGCGCCTGAGCGCGCCCGCCGTGAAGACCACCATGCCCCTGGCAACCCAGCGCCCCGCATCGACCATCATGCCCGGCCCCGACGGGTCCAACCCGCTCAGCTATCCCATCCTCGTGCAGCCCGTGCTGGACAACCATTGCGTCCGCTGCCATTCCGGGGCAAAGCCTGCGGGTCCCAAGGACAAGCCGATCATGCTGACCGGCGAGCCGGCAGGCCGCTATACCACCTCCTACAACGCCCTAATTGAGCGGGTCTCTTATTCGGCCTGGGGGCGCGGCAATTTCCCGGACGGCAACAGTGAGCCCCTCGCGCAACCGGGGTTCTTCGGCGCGAAGGGCAGCCCGCTGATGAAGATGCTGCTGGCGGGGCATCACGACGTGAAACTCGACGCCGATGAACTTGATCGGTTGGTCACATGGATTGACGCGAACGCGCTGTTCTACGGCACGTTCTTCCCCGAAGAGCAGGCAAAGCAGCAGCGGGGGGGACGCATCGCCGGGCCGGGATTGGAGTGAACCGTTCGTGCTGTCGGCCGCCATTTTCCTGGACGTTCTGTGCGGTCAACGCAGAAGGGGCTTCCAGCCTTTTTCCTTCACGGTTTCTTGCGCGCACACGCGCAAGAAACGCGGCAAGCTGCCGCGTCTGCATTGCGTGCGCCGTCCCCCGCAAACGGCCTTCGCCTACTTTCTAAAAAGGGCATCAATGATCTGCTGGTTGACACGGACAAAGAACTGCAGCAGGGCGAAGAAATTGGAGACCGCAGGGGCGGGCGTTTGACGCTGCCTGCTTGTGGCGCGAATGTGTTTCATTTCCGGTGTTCCTTTTTGTTTTGAAACGGCTAGTTCGGGATCTCCCGGTGCTCGCCGGGCTTCGGGTGCCAGCGCTTGCCGTCCGGTGTGATCGACACCCATTCATAACGGCTCGTGCGGCAGTTGACGGTGATCAGCTTGCCGCCCTTGGGAAAGATATCGGCGCCGTAACCGCCTGCGCGGCTGACGCGCCCATAGACCAGTTCCACCCCGTCGGCCACGCCGGAATAGTCGTTCTGGTGGTCATGGCCGCAGAAACAGGCCCGGACACCCGCCGCTTTCAGTACGGCAAGCGACGAACCGTCCTCCTTCTCCATGCACACGTCCTCCCCTTTCATCCCCAGAGCCGTGCCGTTCTTCCAGATGTCATCGTACTGCTTGAGCGGAATGTGGAAGAACGCAAAACGTGGCACGGGCGCGGAGTCCGCCTTGACCAATTCCTGAAGCCACTGCTGTTGCGCGTGCTGCAGGCCATCGCGATGGGTATTGAGGCACACGATTTGCCAAACCCGCTTGTGTCCCGTGTCTTCGATGTTGATTGCGTAGTTCCCGTCAGAGTTGCCCCCGCAATACAATGATCGTTTGGCCATCGTGAGCGCATCATGGGCGACCGCAACATCGGACACCAGATCGTGGTTCCCCCAGGTGAAGGCCCAGGGCACGCCGAGCGCCTCGAACTGGCCAATGGCATAGCGCATCCTGGCCTCGCCCTCGCCTCCGGGATTTTCCGACCACACATCGCCGGTGATCATCACCAGGTCCGGTTTGGCCAGCTTCACCAGTCTGCGCATATTCTCGACCGCACGCGCGTTGAAGGCGTCCTGCACCTCCCTCTCATGGGAAAAGAAATGAAGATCCGTCAACTGAAGTATGCGAAAACGCCGGGGATGTCCGATGGTCAGCCGCGCGACACCGCTTCTTCCCGTTGTCTCCCCAGTCTGCGCAGGGAGGTCTGCGCCCATAAGTGCCAGACCGGCGCACACCACGGATGATTTCAGGAATACTCTTCGTGTCACGCCGGACATTGTCGGTGCCTTTTCCATCGTGTGAACATCATACCCGTTTGCTATACTGGGTTCACTTCGGTCCCACGCGACAATCGCCAACGAAAGGAGACTTGGGCATGCAGCGACGTGATTTTCTAAAGACCGCGGGGACCGGTGTGCTCGGCGCCTCAGCCCTGCTGTCTTCACCGTTCGGCCGCGCTGCCGGCGCTGACACGGATGCAGCCGCTGTCCGGGCACTGTTTGAATCGGACGACAAGGCCGTCATGGACCTTCTGGAAACGGTTTATGACAAATGCGTGCTCGGCAAGGTCTTTCCCGCGGAGGCACCGCTGGAGCACAACTGGATCGCGCCGGGCGGCGGATATCGCGGCCAGTGGATCTGGGACACGATGTTTGTGGTGGACCTGCTGGCCATTCTGCCCGGCAAGGAACAGATTATCCGCGACGTGTTTCAGAATTACTGGGATTTCCAGGTGCGCTGGAACACACGCATGCCCGACTATGCCCATGACATGATCCCCTGCATGATGGTGCCCGGCAAGGACGATTGGGACAAGTTCCCGGCCTATTCGCAAATACCCATCCTCGCCTGGGGACTGGAACGGGTCTTCCGGCACAATGGCGACAAACAACTGCTCAAGGAGGCGCTCGCACCGCTGGAGCGCTTCCACGAATGGTACTGGCGCGAACGGGACGTGACCAACATCGGCCTCGTGGCCGTCGGTTCCTACAGCGGCGACATCCAGCATGCCCGTTTTGAAACCTTTGATTTTGAGTGCAATCTGGACGATTTGAAACTGACCCCACATCCCACACGCAAGGGCGAAAAGGAGGGCGCGTGGTACGGCGACATCTGCGCCGTCGGCAACACCGCCTATCTTGTCATGGGCGAAAGGAGCCTCGTCAAGCTGGCGGAGATCATGGGCGATCAGGCCATGGCCGACCGGCGCACAGCCCGCATTGACAAGGCCGTGGCCGCAATGCGCGCGCACATGTGGGACGAGGCGGCGGGCACGTTTCTTTCCGTCAAGCGCGACACGTTGGAGAAGGTGCCCGTGGCCACCATCGGCAGTTGGATGGGGCTCGCCGCGGGGGCGGCCACGCCAGAAATGGCCAAGCGCATGGCCGAAGTGCTCGGCGGGCCGAACTGGCAGACGCCGCTCCCCGTGTGCACGGTGGACCGCGGCGACAAACGCTGGAAATCGGATGGGTTCTGGCGCGGCGATGTGTGGCCCGCCACCAACTACCAGATCGCCTGCGGCCTCGCCGCCTACGGACACAAGGAACTCGCCGCCGTCATCAGTGACAAAACGGTCGCCAACGCCATGACGAACGGCATCAGCGAACACTACGATTCCGTCACGGGAAAGAAACTCGGTGTGGAGTATCTCGGCATGACCTGCACGGTCGTCGCCATGATGCTCGACGGGCTATGCCGCGGGCATCATTTGAAATGCAAACAGGGCACGCCCCGCTGATTCATCTGTTTCTGTTTTCCCCGGCTGCGCCCGCTTACGGCTTTGCGTTCTCGCAAAACACCAGCCCCTTTTCCGCGTCCACATGGGCAAGGTGGGCGACTCCCCGCCACCGTTTCGAATTGTTCTCATCCCTTGAAATCGTCTGCCCGACCAGCACATCTTTTCCCTGCCAGCATTTCAGGCCATACCCGCAGTCAAACGAATATCTGCCGACGATGTTCAACGACTCATCGACCTTGAGCAGAATGTTTCCGTAGCAGCCCAGCCAGAAGGCCCCCTCATACCAGGCTATCGTCTGCACGCCAAGGTCCGTGTGGCCGCTCGGGAGGGTGTGCGTGGCCACATGCCGAAAGTCCTTGTCGTACACGTAGATGAAGTTTTCCTCCGCCTTCGGGTCCGCACCGCCCACGATGTAGAAGCGGCCGTCGTGGTATTCAATGCCCCCGGCCCCGTAGGTCGCTTCGGGCACGGGCTTCATCTCCAGGAGCTTCAGACTTGCCGCATCATACACATAGATTTTGGAATTGGTGCTCGGCCGGTCCCACGTGGTGCAGGCGGCCGCGTATACCTTGCCGTCCGCGCAGGTCAGATCACCCAGGTGGTAAAGCGTCTTCGCGGTGGCCTGGACCTTTCCGGTCAAATCGGTCTTGACGAGGGTGAGCGTGAAACTCCAGTACAGCGCGTCCTTGTGGTTCGTGGCCACCCCCTGCATGTGCGCCCCGTACTCGCCGTCGCATTTGATTTCAATGGGGAGTTGCGTGTCCTGCGCGCGGGCGACGGGAAGAGCAACGGACAGCGCCCCCGCCAGGCAGAACAGAAACAAGGACCAGGCAAATCCATTTCGACGACGTGGTTCGGTGGTGCGCATCTTCACTCCGGAGTTGAGTAACTGTCAATCATCATTGCGACGGCCGCCCAGGCGCGGCTGACGGGGTACTTGTCGGGATAACGCATGAAGGTGGCGTGCCCGTCCATGTACAGCACATTGCACCCGCCCGGGACGTGGTTGTACGTGTTGTATCCGAGTTTGGACGTGGGCGGGCCTATATGGTCGAAAGTGACCACGAGGTCCGACTGCGCCAGGGCTTCCGCTCCCGGGTTGTTCACATCGGTGATAAAGAACCGCTCCACACCCTCGCGAAGCCGGGGGATGCTCACGAGACCGCGGGTTTCATGATTGTACACGGGCGTGTCTTTGCAGAATTCGGGCCTGCCCGGTGACGACATGATCAGGAGCTGCACGAGCATGCCCGCCATCGCCCCGGAGAGATCAACCCCCATTTTGGGGTTTTCCGCATTGTCGCCGCCTCCCGTTCCGATCAGGTAGTCCTCCGGGCGGACCGCCCAGCCGAGATAGACGTAGGAGAAGGCGGTCATTCCGCAAAGGTCCAGCACGCCGTTGCTGTAGCCGTACAGTTGCTTCTTGTAAAGGGGTTCGCCGTCCGGGTCGGAGGGGCATACGGTGACTTTCAGATCGCTCATATATTCGGGATAGACCTGCTGGCCGTCAAAACACAGGTCGGTGCGGTTCCATGTCGTGCAGGGACCCTGCATGCTGGATCGGATCTTGAGTGTTGGGTACTCGCCGCCGTTCTCATCGGCGTACATCTTGAAGGAGAGGCCCATCTGCTTTAGGTTGTTCTGGCAGGAGGATCGGCGTGCCGCCTCCCGGGCGCGGGCGAGTGCGGGCAGCAATATGGCGGCAAGTATCCCAATGATCGCAATGACCACCAGCAGCTCGATGAGCGTAAAACCTCTCTTCAGCATAAGCTTGCCTGCTCCCAAACGTTTGGGCCACCGTCTGCTTTGACCTGAATCGAGCATACCCTACGGGGCTTCGTCTGTCAATAGTCCTTTCATCGCGGGATTCTTGGCCGCCTGCCCGGGCGGCGTCGGCTGCGTGCTGCCTATCGTAATGCAACAGTCTGGTTGGTGGACAGTTCCCCGGCGGGAACCTCCGGAGCGATGATAACGGGGTGCGCAACTTGCAGGAGATCGTTTCCCGTCAGATTGCCCCTTTGCAGTCCGCGCCTTCCAGGGCGAGGAAGGTGTCGGGCCCAAGCGGGTGGTTGCCGTGAAGGAAGGCGTCCGAAACATTCCGCATGCGCAGGAAGGCTTTTACAGAGGGGTGGGGCCTGCCCTGCATGCCCGAAAGGTCCACATTCGCGCATCGCTCAGTGAACAGCGCCGGACGAACATCCTCGTTCGCGTCAATGTCCCCGCATGCGCAGCTTGTCCACGTTGCGGCAATAGAACGCATAGGCCGGGGTCATGCCCATGGAGCCGGCATTGAACCCCGTCTTGGTGCCGGACAGGTCGCTGCCCGCGTCCTCGGCCGTGCCCTTGCCCACAAAGCGCATGCGGATCTTGTCGAAGGTGATGTTTTTCAGATGCGGCTCGGGCATGCCGGAGACGATGCACGCGGGCTTCTTCTCCGGGGAATGCTCCCCGCCGCCCACAGCGGGTCCCGTGAGACGCCCAACCGCGTCCGCCTGAATGTCGCGCAGAATGACGTTGCGCACCCTGCCCATCTTGTCCGGCCGCCAGACGCGGAAAGCCCGTCTATGGCGCGTTGGATGGCCTTGGTGTTAAGTGTTTTTCCGTCCGGCTTGATGCCCGCCTGCAAGTGCGTCCCCGGTGCGAACCGGCACAACGTTGTGGGCAGCAGACCACCCGGCATATCCGGAGACAAACAGGCAGAAGAACATTGGCCTTGCTAAGAGTCATATCGTATCCCCTTGTTGAGAGAGTCGCCCAATTCATCGGGATCGTTCGCCTTGTTCAGGCAACGGACAAATCGCAGCGCCCGAAGCGCAACGGGGCAAAACCGCCCGGCCGGGTCGGCTGTCTTTCCATTACGGAAGCACTGGACATGGTAGATTCGGGACAAATCCCAAAGCACCAACCTTTTGCGGGAAAGTGAAGACAGGGATCTTCGACTCTGCGGAAACTCGAAAGGCTCGAATTGCCGACAACCTGGACTCGTCGGCATTTCATCGTTTGCAGGGTTGGCAACACTGGATATGATGGAGTTTTCGGGATGTGAAATGCGCCCGTTTACAGCACCTGAACGCTTTGCCAACTTTGCCAACACACTGCTTAAAATCAACTAGAAAAACGACTTATCCCCATATAGAATCAACCGGTGCCGCAGAATACAGTCCGCTATTCATCCGAAACAACCCGCCAAGCCGGGAGGCCGCCCGTAATCAGATTCCCGCGCTTCACAATTGGAAACTTCAGGGGTGCCACCAACAAACTGCGTAAACCGCAAAAAGATGCCATGTTAGTCAAGAATAATAAGTTTAGATTGACAGTCGGTACAGGTAATGCTACACTGAAATATAGGTTATTGTGTGGTATGCAGTTGTCGTGGGATTGGCTTTGAGGCAGAGATTCGCTCTCATAAAGGCTCTTGATTTGCAAGAGGTAAGGAACATTATATGTGCCGGGGTATGAGTACTCATAACATTTCTTCTGTTCCCGCGTCGGATTCGAGCAAAACAGGCTTTGTGGGGCTGCGTCTCGTTCCTGTTGTCGTGATACTTGTTGCGTTCGGCGGATTGGCTGTCGCGCCGTCGGCTTGGGGTGGGACGGGCATTCCCAAGATTGTTCCACAACTCACGGGTGCGCAAGCCCAAGACTCGCGCACCATAAGAGTTACCTACACCACATACATGGGTTCGAGCGCGGCGAACCCCGCGAACTATGTCGTGTCGGGCCCTGGGAAGGGAACACTTGCCTCGAGTCCCACCACAGTCAACACGCTAAACTCCATGCAATACGACTTGGTTTGGAATTCGGGCGAAATGTGCCAAGGCCAGACGGTGGCACTTTATGTGAATAACGTCACCGACGCGACAGGGCAGCCGCTCCAACCTCCCGCAACTGGAACTGGCCATTTTGATTTCCCCGGCATTGGCGTGCCGCCGACAGTCAGTTCGATTGTCACCACAACGACAAACCCGACCGGCGTCTCCACCGTGCCCTTCACCGTGGTATTCAGCGAAGCCGTCAAGAACTTCCTGAGTTCCGAAACCCCCGGCACCGGCAACCTCGTGATTACGGCGTCCGGCGTAACCTACACGGGCGTGAACATCACAGGTGTTCTTCCAATCTTTGGAACTTCTCCGAATCAAGGCTATCAAACCTTTACCGTCGAAGTTCAGGGAGTGACCGGCAACGGCACGCTTGCGCTTGCCGTCAAAACGGCCTCTCCCGCGAACGTCCAGGACCTTGCGGGCAACCCGCTAAGCACAACCGTCACGAGCGCCCCGGTCCAGATCGACCAGGTGAAGCCGAGAGTGACTGCGGTGAGCTATTCGGGGTCGAACCCGACGAATGTTGGCCCGCAGTTTGCGGTGACCTTTAACAAAGATGTCCTCAATTTCGATGGCGTGAGCGATTTGACTGTCAGTGAGTCGGGAAGCCTGGCCTTTACCGGCGACGTGGCCATCAACGGAGGCCCCCGGAACTTTACGGTCAGTTTCCCTGC
>CAIXUF010000154.1 GCA_903922535.1 Candidatus Hydrogenedentota bacterium | reverse complement strand
CGCTGGCGGTGCGGGTGGGTTCGAATATCTATTGGGCGGCCATCTCCGATGCCAGCGGCACGATTTCCACGGTCTCCCCGGAGGCGGTCACTTTTGTCATTGTCGGCACCGCCGACGGTCAGCGCAATGACCTGTCCCCGCATAACAAATTCAGCATCCTCCTCAATATTGCTCCCGGTTCCTGACCTATGCTTACTCCCCGAACCTTCATCTCGTTTTGGCGCTCACGGAATGGACTCGTCCTGCTCTTTCTGCTGGGCGTGCTCTTGCTGTCGGCGACCGTGCGCGGCTGCCGGCTAAGGGCTCCTTTGGCGAGCCGTGAACCCCCAAAACCAGCCGCATCCGATTTCGTGGGTGGCTCGAAAATTCGCCAGATCATGCCATTCCTGCCCGGGCCCAAGACTGCGCCGCATCCAGTCGCCACCGCCGGCGCTACCCGATTGGCCCCGATTCGTGTCTACGCGGCGCCCCTCGTCGAACTGGAGGATGCCCTGGGGGACTACGCGCCGTTTGGCCGCTTGCTTCGTTGCAAACTGGTCATCACGGAAGAAACGGCCAATATCGCCACGCCTGTGGTCGGGTTGGTCTTGCAGGACTTGTGGTATGCTCAAAAGTTGATCGTCCCGGCCGGGACGGAAGTCCATGGCGTGGCGGCACAGGAGCGAACTCGGGACCGCATTGCGAGTCAGGGCAGCTGGATTATTGTCTTGCCTGGCGGGCGGGAATTGACCGTTTCGGGCATTGCCCTGAACCATGCCCCCCTCCCGGACGGCAAGGGCTGGGACATCCTGGATGGCGTCGCAGGGATGCAGGGTCAGATCGTGAACGCAGACAATCTCGCCGAACTGAAGCTGTTCGCCAGCGCGGCCATCTCGGCTGCCGCTGATGGCCTCAAGACCACCCAGCCAACTGTTTTTGGTAACCAGCCCATTGCGACGGGCAAGAACGCCGTGCTGGCCGGGGGCAGCAAAGTGCTTGACTCCTATTCCGAACAAATCGCGGCCACCCTGCAACGGGAAGGCACTTTTGTGCGTGTGCCGGCGGGCAAGCAGTTTTACCTGTACGTGACCGAGACCATTGACCTTTCCAAGGCGCGCATTGGCGGTACCCGCGTCCATTCCGAAACCCGCGCCGGCCTAGGGCCTGAACAAGTCCAGGCGACCACTCCCCGACTTTCTGCTCGACCACCCCTCACCCTTGAACAACCAGTCTACCCAGCCTATTCCCATCCATGAAAACCTGCTCATTGATTGTCCTCTGCTCCCTACTCGCCGCCGGCTGTGCTCATGTCGAGTATCCCCGGACCACCTTCGTTTCCGCGCCGCCCGCGCCCCCCGCGCCTCCGCTGCCGGCCGAGAGTCTGCCGACCGTGCGGTATCCCGCCGTTTACAAAGCCTACAATGTCGGGCGGCGGATCGACCCCCAGAATCCCAACATCATGTATGAGGGCGGGACCTTCATTATGCGCGAAACTCCCGACCGGTGGAACCTGCACCCGCAGCCAAGCAGCGGGGTGCCCAAGGACCTCGGCGTCGCCGTGACCAACGCCAACTACTCGCCGTTGCCTGTGACTGAAGAACTCAAACTTGAACTCAACACTCAACGACAAGCTACCAGAACCGTGCTGGAACAGGCTGCCCGCCTGGGCCAGGCGGTGACGAACCTCGTTCCGGCCGCCCGCCAAATGACGGAGCAGCAACAGCAGGTGCTCCGGCAGTTACAGAACACGGATGAAAGGCTGCGGCTCCTCGAGGAGAAGCTGCGCCAGACCCATGCCACCACCGCCACCCGGAGCGTTTCCACAAATCGCACCGCGGATGACTGGTGAGGCTTTATTTCCAGCAACAAAGTGTGCTATAGCGTGGAGTCTCAAGGAGGTTGAAAAGCCCATGCAAGACAGTATGCAAAAAAACAAAACCAAGCCCGTGCAGGCGGTTCGGATCGGCGCCCTCACGGCCGCCAGCGGGG
>CAIXUF010000153.1 GCA_903922535.1 Candidatus Hydrogenedentota bacterium | reverse complement strand
GAGCGGGTTCATGCCCGACGCGCTTCAGGTGGTCTATGCCAGCCGCAAAACCGCCAACCTGTTGATCGACAAGAAGCCGGCAAAGATCTTCTTCACCGGCAGCGTCAGCGTGGGCAAGAAGGTCATGGCCCGCGCGGCCGAAATGCTGGTCCCCGTCGAACTGGAACTGGGCGGCAAGGACCCGATGATTGTGTTTGAGGATGTGAATATCGAACGCGCGGTCAACGGCGCGCTGTGGGGCGGCATGGTCAACTGCGGCCAAACCTGCACCTCGGTGGAGCGCATCTTCGTGCAGGAGACCATCTACGCGCCCTTCCTGAAGATGCTCAAGGAAAAGGCGGCGAAGATTGTCACGCTCGATTCGCCCCAGGCCGCCGGGGGTGAGGAGGCGCTCATGATGGGATGCATGACGCCCGAATTCCAGATTCAGGAGATTGAGCAGCAGTTGGCGGCCTCCGTGGCCGCGGGCGCGAAGATTGAACTGGGCGGCAGCCGCAGGCCCGGTTCGCACGTGCTGCCCCCGACCATCGTGACCAACACCACCCGCGACATGCCCATCCAGTGGAATGAGACCTTTGGCCCGGTGGTGACCGTGACCCCCTTCAAGACTGAGGAAGAGGCCATCCAAATGGGGAACGACTCGCCCTACGGACTCGCCTCCAGCGTGTGGTCGCACGATCTGGAGCGGGCCGAGCGCGTGGCCCGCGCGCTGGTCACCGGCAATGTCTCCATCAACAACGTTCTGGCCACACAGGCCAACAACGCGCTGCCTTTCGGCGGCGTGCGCGACAGCGGATTTGGCCGTTACAAGGGCGCCTTTGGCCTGCACGGATTCTCCAACATCAAGGCCATCATGATCGACAGGGACAGCGGCCGCCTGGAGCCCTACTGGTATCCCTACTCGAAGAAAAAGTTCGGGCTGTTCATGAAACTGCTCGATGCGGTATTCGCGGGCGGCGTGGGCGGTCTGCTCAGGACCGGGTGGATTGGTCTCAGGCTGGAATTGCTTACACGAAAAGACCGGCTGTAGAATTCGGGAAAGCTGGTCTTGGCGGTCCGCCATCACCCAACCAGTTTAAGGAGATCATTCCATGTCCTCAAACGAAGAATTGACGGCTGCAATAAGGGCCGCCGCCGGGGAACGCGAAGGACGGACCGTACTTCAGTGCGCGGATGCATTCACCATTGCCGAAGAATATTCGGTGGAGGTGGGTGTGATCGGGCAAATATGCAATGATATCAACGTCAGAATCATCCAATGCCAGTTGGGATGCTTTAAGTGAGCGAAACCGGGCAGGACTACCCGCCGGAGATTGAACCGGGCGTCAAGCTGTGGCTGTCCCTTGCGGGCAAAGGGGTTTTCGGAGAGGGAAAACGGCAGTTGCTGGACGCGATCAACCGCAAGGGTTCGCTTCAGGCCGCGGCCGATTCCCTGGGAATTAGCTATCGGAAGGCGTGGGGGGATTTGCGGGAGGCGGAGCGCACGCTGGGAATCCCCTTCTTGGAGCGCCACCGGGGCGGCAGCGACGGTGGAGAAAGCCGCCTCACCGAGGACGGCAGGAAATGGCTGAAGGAGTACGACCGGTTTCATGACGAGGTGCTGGAAAGCGTGAAACGCGCCCATGCCCGGTGGGAAAAAAGGATGCGCAAATGAGGGTCATCCCCGGTGTCTGCGTGGCGGTCCCGGCACCGGCCGTGCAGTCCCGTGTTTGCGGGGGGGCGGCATGATTCAGGCACCCAACATGATCCTGATTGGCGCGGCGGGCCGCGACGCCGGGAAGACCGTCTTTGCCTGCGGGGTGATCAGGCGCTTTCACGATGTTCCGGTGATGGCTGCAAAGGTGACGGCGGTTCAGGAACGGGACGGAACCTGTCCCCGCGGCGGCGAGGGGTGCGGCGTCTGTTCCTCGCTGGAGGGTGCCTATTGCCTGACCGAGGAAACGCAGGCGGGCGAAACCAAGGACACGCAACGGCTGCTGGCGGCGGGTGCATGCCGCGTCTTCTGGCTGCGTGTGCTGAAGGCTGATCTGGAAGCGGGCGCACGAGCGCTCCTTGAAGCCCTGGGGCCGGAAACGCCGGTGATATGCGAATCCAACAGCCTGCGTACGGTTGTCGAGCCCGGAATCTTTATAATGGTTCGGCACCGGGCAGCAAATATCGTCAAGGTCTCCGCGCAGGGCGTGCAGCAGTTTGCCGATGACATTGTCTACTCGGACGGTGAAAAGTTCGACTTTGACATGGACCGAATTGGCCTTGTGGACAAGCACTGGGTTCTGGCAGACTCAGAGGCACAATAGCATCCCGCGGTGCACAGGGCGCGGAAAGGCAGGAGCTTCGAATGATAACTTTCGAAAAGGCCCTTGAAACGGTCATGGGCCGGGCCCGACTTCTGGAGACCGAGCCGGTGCCCCTGCGCGCGGCCGCCGGACGGGTTCTGGCGCAGGACGTGGCCTGTGACATGGACATGCCGCCCTTTGACAAGTCGGCAATGGACGGCTATGCGTGCCGCCGGGAGGACCTGCCCGGTCCGCTGCGTGTTGTCGAAATGATCCAGGCGGGAACAACGCCGACAAAGCCGGTGGGGCTCGGTGAATGCGCGAAGATCATGACCGGCGCCATGCTGCCGCAGGGGGCTGACTGCGTGATCATGGTCGAATACACCGAAACGGACGGCGAGGGACGGGTCCGGTTTACGGGCTCGGATACCAAGCCGAATGTCTGTTATCGTGGCGAGGACATTCACGCCGGCGACGTTGTGCTTCGCCGGGGCACCCTGCTGGCCCCCCGCCACATTGCCGTATTGGCCATGGCCGGATGCGCGCAGCCCCTTGTCGCGCGCCGGCCCCGCGTCGGCGTGATCGCCACGGGCGATGAACTGGTGGAGCCGGATCAAAAGCCGGGGCCGTCCCAAATCCGCACCAGCAACAGCTTCCAAATCTGCGCCCAGATGGAGCAGGCCGGGGCACAGGTCACGTACTACGGGATTGTGGCGGACACCGAGGCGGCGATTGACGCCGCCATGAAGCGTGCCATGGCAGAAAACGACGTTCTGCTGCTGTCCGGCGGCGTGTCCATGGGCGATTTTGACCTCGTTCCCGGGATGATGGCCAAGAACGGCTTTGAGATACTGTTTGATTCCATTGCCATGAAGCCGGGCAAGCCCACCACCTTTGGCGTGGGGCCGTCGGTCTACTGCTTCGGACTGCCGGGCAACCCGGTTTCGACTTTCGTGCAGTGCGAAATACTGGTCAAACCGTTCCTGTACGCCCTGATGGGGCACCAATACGAAGCCCCCCATACCTGGCTGCCGCTGGCGGAAACCTATCAGCGGAGGCGGGCCGACCGCGAGGCTTGGGTTCCGGTGGAACGCACTGCGGACGGCGGCGTCCGCGCGGCGGTGTTTCACGGTTCGGCGCACATCAGTGCGTTGGGCAGTGCCGACGGGCTTCTTGTCGTTCCGCAGGGGACGACCGTGGTCGGGAAAGGAACGCTGGTCTGTGTACGATCGATTTGAGCGTTCCATCAACTATCTTCGAATCTCCGTGACCGACAAGTGCAATCTGCGTTGCGTCTATTGCATGCCGGCCGAAGGGGTTCCGCTGATGCAGCACGGCGACATGCTTTCCTTCGAGGAAATCGTGGAAGTCGCCCGGACCGCCGTGGCCATGGGCGTCACCAAGGTCCGTGTCACGGGCGGCGAGCCCCTGGTGCGGCGCGGCATCGTGACCCTGGTTTCCAAACTGGCAAAGATTGACGGCATCCGGGACTATGCCATGACAACCAACGGCACGCTTCTGTCCGCTGTCGCGGGAGAACTGGCCGCGGCCGGACTGCACCGCGTGAATGTGAGCCTGGACGCCGTGGACCCCGCACGCTATGCCGAAATCACGCGCGGCGGCAACGTTCACGCCGTGTTCGCCGGGATTGCCGCGGCCCGCGCGGCGGGACTGTCCCCGATAAAACTGAACTGCGTGGTGCAGCAGTCCCCGGAGGAGCCGGACGCGCGGGCGGTGCTCGATTTTGGCCGGGCGGAGGGGCTTGAGGTGCGTTTCATCCGGCGGATGAACCTGTCCCAGGGCGTGTTCTCTGTGGTCATCGGCGGCACCGGCGGCGACTGCGCGCGCTGCAACCGGCTGCGCCTGACCTGCAACGGCCTGCTGCGCCCCTGCCTGTTCAACGACCTTGCCTTTGATGTGCGTACGTTGGGGCCGGTCGAGGCGATTCGGCAGGCCGTGGAAGCCAAACCGGCGTGCGGTGACCGGAGTGAAAAGCTGTTTCACGCCATAGGAGGTTGAGCATGCCTTCCCTTTCACATGTTGACGATGAGGGCCGGGCGCGCATGGTCGATGTCGGCCACAAGCCGGACCAGCGCCGCGTCGCCCGCGCATGCGGGAAGATCCGTTTGGCGCCCGCCACGGTGACGCTGGTGGCCGAGAACAGCATCAAGAAAGGGGACGTGCTCGCCGTGGCGGAGATTGCGGGCGTTCAGGCCGCCAAGAAGACCGCTGAGCTGATTCCGTTATGCCATACCCTGTGCGTCAGCGGCATAAAGGTTTCCGCAAAACTCGACGACGGGGGCGTGACAGTCACCGCCGAAGTGTCAAGCACCGGTCCCACCGGCGTGGAAATGGAGGCCTTGACCGCCGTCAGCGTGGCCCTGCTGACGGTGTACGACATGTGTAAGGCCGTCGACAAGGGCATGGTCATTGGGGAGGTTCTCCTGCTGGAAAAGACCAAGGAAGACCTCGGTTGAAATGAACCCTTAGCCACCGGACAAGCGCCGCGCCGGGGAAAGAACATGAACGCAAACACTTCAAAGTCGGGCCAGGTTGTTTCCGTCAACATCTCAACCTCAACGGGGACCTCCAAGACGCCGGTTCCTGAAATACGGATAAACGGGCTGGGTGTGGAAGGCGACGCCCACGCGGGAGACTGGCACCGGCAGGTGAGCCTTCTTTCCATGGAGAGCATAGAGCGCTTCTCCGCCGCCGCCCCGGGCCGGACCTTTGTGTGCGGCGATTTCGCGGAGAACATCACCACCCGCGGACTCGATCTGTCCGAGGTCGCGGTACTGGACCGGTTTACCATGGGCGACGTTGAACTGGAAGTTACCCAGTTGGGCAAGAAATGCCACGGCGACGGCTGCGCGATCTTCCAGGAAGTCGGCCAGTGCGTCATGCCCAAGGAGGGGATATTCTGCCGCGTGGTCCGGGAAGGCGTCGTCACGCCGGGCGATACGATAGTGCATGCTCCGCGGCCGCTTCGGATTCTGATCATTACGCTGAGCGACCGGGCCAGCCGGGGCGTCTATGACGACCTGAGCGGCCCGCGCGTCCGCCATCATGTTGAAACCTACTGCGCCGGGAAACACTGGCGGCCGCAGATAGACACCATGGTGATGCCCGATGACGCGGACCGGTTAAGGGCGGAGCTTCTTGCCGCGCGCGACGGCGGCGTTGACATCGTGATCACCACCGGCGGCACGGGTGTCGGTCCCAGGGACATCACGCCCGAGGTGGTGACGTCACTGGCGGACAAGCTGATTCCGGGGATCATGGAGCACATCCGCCTCACCTTTGGCGCGCAAAAGCCCTATGCGCTGCTTAGCCGGTCCGTCGCCGCCGTGCTCGGGCGAATGGTGGTGTATACCCTTCCCGGAAGCGTCAAAGCCGTGGATGAATACATGGGCGAAATAACAAAAACGCTCGACCACGTAATCTTCACGGTACATGGTCTGGACACGCACTGACCGGTTGTTGTCGCTTCCGATAGCGGGGGTAGGATTTGAAGCGACGAATTGGGCTTGACCTTTGGGCTGGCTTGGCGCTGCGGAAGGACAACATATGGACCGCCTCTTCTTCTCGCTTTTGGCCACGCCTCTGCAATGGTTTCGGCCTCGGTATGACGTGCAGTTTCAACTCTTGGAAGCGCAGATTCGGATTTTGCGCTCGCGTATTGACATTGGTCGTACAGTACCAACTCCGCAAGAGAAAGCGAAACTGCTCCGCCTTGGCGCATTCCTCGGCCATGACCGAGATCATACATGAACTGCTGGTTTCCGAGCCAGGAAATAACTGATTTGAGCGGTGAGGGCTGAATTATAATCATTATGTGCCGAAGAAAGGGACTTGCAATTAAGCAAAGCTCTCGGTAATCGTTTTGCGCAATGGTGTGCATCCTGTAATCATGTTGCGCATTGCATAACTGTTTTACGCACGAACGGTTTGGAATCCAGCACGGACGCGGGAGCACAGAACGGATGCAGCAAGTCGGCTACAGCGAATTGGTGAAACGGTTTGACCTCACGGTGTGCGGCCGGACAGTTCCGCGTGCCTGGCGGAACAGGGGCACCGCCAAACGCGGAGCCGGGACGGATTCACGGAGGAGTTCTATCCGCTTCGCTATGCGCCGGGCCCCGCATGGACGGACCACCTCACCTTTGCCCTGAAACACGAAGGGGTGAATCTGGAGGTCCTGGCGGCACTCTTTTCCCGTGTGCCCGGGCGGGAGTTGGTGTCGTGGATTGCGTCGTCGCCCACGGGCCGGTACACGCGCCT
>CAIXUF010000152.1 GCA_903922535.1 Candidatus Hydrogenedentota bacterium | reverse complement strand
TCACCCCGCCGACGGTCACCGTGACCCCGCAGATCACGGGCAACACCACGCCCACCGTCTCAGGCACGGTGAGTGACAGCTTCGGAGTGCGGACCGTGACGTTCACGGTCAACGGGAACACATACACTGCGACCGTGGCGGGCGGCGCATGGAGCGGACAAGTCACAAACGCGCTGCCTGAGAACGCACAGTATGATGTGCGGGTCACCGCCATGGATGTTGCCGGAAACTCCGGTCACGACACCACAACCAACGAACTGACCATCGATCCCAAGGCTCCGACGGTGAGCGTGAACACGCTCGTGACCCAGAGTCACACGCCGACGCTTACGGGATCCGCATCCTTCATGGACCCGGCGACGAACATCGCCGGCATCAACATTACTGTCAACAACCACACGTACCCCGCGGCATTGACACCCACTGCCGGGACGCACGCGTTCGTGTGGACCCTGGTCATACCCGACAGCGACGCCCTTCCGGACGGGATCTATGACATTGTGGCGCACGCCACGGACAATGCGGTTCCGGCGCGCTCGGGAACGGACGGGACAACCTATGAGCTGACGGTTGACAATGTTGGACCCACTGCCGTGTTCACGCTCGCCGAGGGTTCGCCCACCGACGCCGACGTCCTTCACGTGGCGGTTGAATTCAATGAGACGCTGGCATTGCGGGCGGGGGGAACCGCCTTTGACGCCGCGGATGTGGCCCTTACAGGCGAGTTGGCGGGCGTCGCGACCTTTGCTGTCAGCGGTGCCAATCCGGCCTACACCGTGACCATCACCATGAATGCCGCGAACGTCGGCGATGATGGGACAATTGGCGTTCACATCAAGTCCACGGTCACCGACAGGGCGGGCAACCCGTACACAGCCGATGATCCGCCCGCATGGCATGTTCACAACTGGATGGGCTTCATCCAGCACCCGCAAACTCAGGCCTGGTACAACGGCGACCCGTGCATCATGGGTGTGCAGGCCGTTTTCGGCAACAGCATACCGGTGTACGCCTGGAAATGGGACAACGGCACGAAGTCCGTCCGGGATGTCGGCTCGAATTCGCCGGATTGCATCATCCCCAATGTTGAGGGAAAGGCCGGCGCCTACTGGTGCGAGGTGACCTACGACGGCATCACGTACTCCTCCAACAAGGCCACGCTGTATGTGGCGCCCCCCCCGTCGATTTCGCGCCAGCCGCAGGACGCCACAGTGCAGATTGGAGAGCGTTGCGACTTCTCCGTCGTGGCGGGGGGCGGCTTCCCGCCGCTTCAGTATGAATGGCGGAAAGACGGTGTCCGAATCGATGGCGCAACGGGCGACTCCTTCAGTATTGCCAAGACTGAATTGCTCGACGCCGGAACCTATAAAGTCATCGTAACGGACATTCTGACCGGCACAGTCCCGTCAGATGATGCAATTCTGGTTGTGACGGGCCGGCCGGTGCCCGTTGCCGGGTTGGCCGGACTGGCTGCATTGGCGGGAGCCTGCGCGTTGACAGGATGCCGCTCGAAACTTGGTCGCAGGAAAAAATAGCCCCGCAACAGGTCAATGAGTCTTTCACGGCGTCTGCGGATCGCGTGAAAGGAAGGATGCGAAGTATGAATTTTGTCACACGATTTTATAAGCCGTGGCGCATGCATGTGTTTGTCCGGGCAGGGCGCGCACTGTGCGTGGGACTGTTGCTGGGCACCGTCTCCGCCGCGGCAAGCATATACGAGAGCGACGGCTCCCTGGGCAACCTGGTTCTCGACGGTGTCACCTCCGTGACGATAGACACGAACGTGCCCCCCGTCATTATCGACACAACGGGTGGCGGATCCGTTGTTCTGGCGACCGGCGTTGTCGAAAACGGCGTGGCCGTGTTTCGCTTCGCCGCCGTGAACGTGCCCCCCGGCGTTGTGATTACGGCGCAGGGGCCCGCCCCCTGCTCCATTGTTTCAAACACGGACATGTATTGGGGGGCTTCGCTGGACGTTTCCGCGCCGCAGTCGGCGCTCCAGCTTGGACGCTTTGGCGGCGGTGCCGGCGGCAAGGGCGGCGACGGCGGCAAGGGCGGTGACGGCGGCAAAGGCGGCAAAGGCGGCGACGGCGGTGCCGGCGGTGCCGGCGGCGTCGGCGGAACCAAACTCGGCGGCGCGAGCGGCAAAGGCGGAAACGGCGGGATCGGCACTGCGGGTCTCGCCGGCGGCACCGGCACCAACGCGGCGGCGGCGGGCACACTTGGCGCTGACGGAACCGCAGGGTCCGCGGGCAAGCTTGGTTATGGCGGCAATTCCGTGACGGGTGCAGGCGCCGGTGGCGCCAAGGGAAATAACAGCAACGGTCTCGCGGGCGGTGACAAGGGCCTCGCCGGTGCGGCGGGAGTCGCTGGAGCCTCACAAACAAGCGTGGGGGCAGGCGGCGCCACCGGCGTGAAAGGCGGTCCCGGCACCACTGGATTGGCCGGAAAAGCCGGCGGAAACGGCGGAAACGGCGGCCAGGCGGCAAAGGCCGCCGGCAAAGCGGGCGGAAACGGCGTCAACGCCGCTTATGCCAATCTCACAGGCGTCGCCAATTCGCTCACATTGGTGGCCGGCAACGGCGGCGGCGGCGGTGGCGGCGGTGGCGGCGGCGGTGGCGGCGGCGGTGGTGGCGGCGGCGGCGGCGGCGGCGG
>CAIXUF010000151.1 GCA_903922535.1 Candidatus Hydrogenedentota bacterium | reverse complement strand
GGCGCCGTCGGTGGCCGCGGTGCGATTCCCAAGCCCATCGTAGGCGAAGGTTTTCGTGTGGCCCAACGGGTCGGTAAACCCGGTTATGCGTCCCGCCGCATCGTAGGTGTACTGCCACGCGCCTTGGCTGGTGTCCACCGAAACAATCCGCCCCGCGGCATCGCGGACGTAGTCGAAACGCGACTGCACCTCCCCTGCGGCGCCATGGTTGACCACACCCGTCATTTGGCCTGCGGCGTCGTAGGCGTAGAGGGTGTAGGTGCCGTTGCCCTTCGTTTCCCGCGACAGGCGGCCCGCGTCATTATACTGGTACGCTGCCAGTTCGCCCGCGCCGTCCTGAAGGACGCGCGCGAGCCGCCCCTGCGGGTCATATCCATAGGCCACGCCGATGCCGTCGCTTCCGGCGCGGTGTGTCGGCTGTCCGCCGTTGCTGTATTCGTAGGCAAGCCATTGCCCGTCCGGATAGTCGACGCGCACGGGGAAGTTGCGGCCGTCGTAGGAAATCTCAATGGTGCCGGAGGCGTTGGTGACGGTCTTGGGAAACTGGGCATGGTGGTAGGTGATGGTCACCTCGCTGCCGTCAGGATACGCCTTGCGTGTGAGCCTTCCCTGGCTGTCGTGTTCAAAGGTGAAAGTTTCCCCCTTGCGGTTGGTGTAATGCGCGGCATTGCCCTGGCCGTCATAATCGTAGGATTCGAAGGTTCCGTCGGCAAAGTTCGCCCGGCGCGGACGGTGCTTCTCGTCGTACTCATACTGAATCGCGCTCCCGCGGGCATTCACAAATTCCTTGGGCAGGCCCGTGGCAGGATTTGTGTGAAGGACTGTTTCGTTGCCAAGGGCGTCACGCAGCACGCCGCTGGAGAGGTCTTGTCGCAGTTCGGTGACATGACCGAGGCGGTCCGTCATGCGCACGGGATTGCCGGTGTTCCGGTCATATTCCATGGTGAAGACAGCGCCGTCAGGCTTGCGTATGCTGGCGACACGGTTTGTGGCGTCGGGACACAGCACGACCGCCGCTTCGGCGGCGCCTCCCTCCGTGATGGAGACACAGCCGTTACCGTCATAGGCGTAGTCGCGGCGTTCGGCGTTATCCCCGATGTGTTCGGCGGACAGGCGTCCGCAGGAATCGTACTCAAAGTGGCGCGTCGACCCGTCGGGATGCACCGTGCTGCGCAGGGCGTGATCGGCGGGGCTGCCGGTGTCACCGTTGTAGGTGTATTGAATCGTCCTGCCCAAGGCGTCCGTCACGCTGAGCAGGTGTTCCCCGGCATCATCATAAGTGTAGGTCGCCAGGCCACCTTCCGAGTTCCTGAGTTGGACCAGACGGCCCTCGGCGCTGTAGTCGGCCTGCAATTCGGCGCCGCCGGAGTGGGTCATCCGAATGAGAAGCCCCTGGTCGTCATATTCGGTCTGCAGCCAGTTGCCCTGAATGTCCGTCAGCCTGTCCAGTTTCAGATCGTCACGGAACGAATGCACCGTTCCGTTGGTGTTGGTCAGGCGAAACAGGCCGCCCTCCTTCACGAGGCGGCCGCGGTCTCCAGAGTTCAGGGCGACGAAGGAGCCGTCGTCCTTTTGCTGGAAGAAGCGTGCCGCACCGCTGCCGTCATGGAAGACGACGCCACCGTCCTTCGCCACCTCGAGGTAAACGTCCATGGAGTGCGTCCATCCGTAGCCCAGGGGCCCCATCCTCAGCCGGTCGGCAATCTGCCCCTTGTAGACTCGCGCGAAAACAAGCGGAAGGCCTTTTTCGGGCGAATACCCGTCCACGGCACCCGCCAATCGGGTATGCACGGGCAAGCCCACGATCTTGCGCATCTCGTAGGCGCTCAGTTCGCGGCGCGACCAATACAATTGTCCTTTTGAATTCAGGTATTCGGCGTTGTCACGGAGCTTCTGGAGATATTCCCCCCACGTGCTGCCGAGATTCTGCTTCAGGAGGGGCCAGACGCGCGTCCAGAGTGCGTCGTCAATGTCCGGGGGCCGCATGTTGGACTCTTCGGCATTCCAGTCAATGACCTGATCGGGGTTCTCCGCAAGGCGGATGCTGAAATTGGAGCGGGAATGTGCGCCGCCGTTCGCGAATACTTGGAAGGGCACCCGTTGATGGGAACCGGGCTCGCATGTGGACACCCCCCCACCCCCGCCGGGTGTCAAGCCGAGAATTTGCAGCGGCTCGGTGGACCATGGCTGGTCGTTGGACAGGCGCATCGGCGTATTGTCAGATGATGAGATGGTAAAAAGCGGAGCAGGCATGTCCGCCATGCCGATGTTCTGGAAATCCAGCCAAAAGACGAGGAATCAATAACGCGGGCTGAGTTCTTTGGTGACGAGCTCGAAAAGATATCGGTTGTGAACTTTGTGACCGGGGAAATCATGTCCAACCTGCATGCCGTCACCATATATCCGGCGAGTCACTTCGTCACCCCTGCTGAAAAGATGGAGGTTGCTCTGGAGGCAATCGAGCAGGAGCTTGAAGAACGCATCAGGTTCTATGACAAGCAAGGCCGATACCTAGAGGCGCAGCGCATTGAGCAGCGGACTCGTTTCGATATGGAGATGATGCGTGAGCTCGGATATTGCAGCGGTATCGAAAACTACTCGCGAATTCTCGATGGCCGCCCGGCTGGAAGCACTCCGCACACGCTTGTGGAATATTTTCCTGATGACTTCTTGTTGTTCCTTGATGAATCGCACCAGACTATTCCGCAGCTTCACGGCATGCATGCTGGTGATCGTTCGCGCAAAGAGACGCTTGTGGATTATGGTTTCAGGCTGCCATCTGCGCTTGATAATCGCCCTCTGAAATTCGCTGAGTTCGAGAAGCTCATCAACCAGGTAGTTTTCGTGTCCGCAACGCCGGGTCCATTTGAGCTCAAGCACAGCGAGCGTTTGGTTGAGCAACTCATCCGTCCAACTGGCCTTTTGGACCCTGAGGTTGAAGTAAGACCTACCAAGGGACAGGTGGATGATTTAATAGACGAGATCAAAATTCGCTCGGAGAAAAATGAGCGGGTTCTTGTGACCACTCTGACAAAAAAGATGTCTGAAGCTCTCAGCGAATACCTGCGTGAGCTGGGAATTAAAGTAAATTACCTG
>CAIXUF010000150.1 GCA_903922535.1 Candidatus Hydrogenedentota bacterium | reverse complement strand
GCCGGCAAGTACACCTGGTAGACCGGCGATGTTTTCATTCCCGTGCCGCACCCGGTTTGCACCGTCCACCTGTAGTAGTGCGTGCTTCCCAGAAAGTTCACAGGTTCATTCTCTGTGAACGTTCCGGTTCCCGCGGCGTAAGACGCTTTGTTAAGGGGAAGCACCTCGGTCAGGCTGTCCGGCGAAGTTCCCGCATACAGGTGAAACTTGTAATCGGGTGCGCCGGCGCGGGTGGGATCCACGGCGATCACAAAGGGAATCTCAAGGCCGAACGTGGCCGTGGCCGGCACGGTGGGCCAGGTGACGGCAATCTCGGGAAAGTCGGCGGCTTCCGCGACAAACCACGCGGCGCGGTTGCCGCCGCTTGCGGCATAGGAGGATCTAAGTGTTGTTCCGTCGCGGTTCAGGTCCCCGGAGGATGCCAGCCACCCCGGCTTGCACTGGTACGTGGCGCATGAAAGCTGCGAGATCGCGGCATTCAGCGAACTGCACACGTCGCCCGCGTAGATCGTCACCGTGCCCGTCGCCTGGACTGAGGACGTGTTGAGATTGATGCTGATGACCTGGTCGGAGCACCCCGTCAGATTGTAGAGTGACTTCTCCTCGGGCAGGGGCGGGGATTCCGCGGCGCCCGAGTTCTGGATAATGGACAACAGTTCCTCTCCTGAGAGCCCTTTTTCGAGTGCCTTTCCGCCAATCCCCTGGAGCAGTTTCGGAACGAGGTTTTGGATGACGCCCAGGCAGAGGTTGCCCACAAGGCCGCGGTACCAGTTGATGGTGGGCTCGTCTCCGGAGGTCATGACCGCGCCGGCGAGATTTTGCAGACAGTCTTCGACGTCGTAAGTGACGGGCGCGCCGTTGGCGTCGTAGATCGTGGGATTTGTCGGATCAAGAGCGGATCGTAACAGCCCTTTGGGCGTGTTGAGGGGAGGTTTGAGGGACCAGAGGCTTGGGATGTCCGCGGGAAAGCCCATAAGGGTGTTGGTCTGCCCCGTGGTCACCATGGGGACCAGCAGATCGACGTTGGCCAGGTGTGTGCTTCCATAGGTGAGACTGACAATGTGAACGTGGAGGTTCTGCAGCGACAACTCAAGGTTTCGTATACTGTCCTTTGAAGCCCTGAAAGCCGACTGGATGTCCGGAATGATATTTTGGTTGACCGTATCCAGCGGCGCCGCGCAACCGGGAGCGGTGTTGACCAGGGTCGCGATCATCGCGAACTGGTCCTGGTCGACAATGCCGTCGCCGCCATGGAGGGCCGCGCTAAGGTCGTATCCGACAAAGCCCGGCTGACCCTGCACACGCAGATAAAGAGGCGAGGCCCCCGCGCTCCAGGTGTCCACGCCGTTCACATAGAACAGTGTGCTCAGGTCGGCCTTCAGATCGAGCAGGATCTTGTCAAAATTGGGCGCGGTTTGCGCCTGTGCCGGCGTTGCCGCCAGAAATGCCGCCAGACACAGGAGCACCACTGCGGCGCCCCGCCGGGCAAAGCGCCGACGGAAACGCCAAACCGCCGCGCCTGAAAGCAGCGCCACAAGCAGGCCCAAGCCCCGGCGCGAAGCGACGGGCATTTTCACCGCGGGTGTCGCGGTGACGGCCTTAATCTTCGCCGAGGACGAGGATTTCCCGCCCCGGTAGGTCACAACGACGCTGTAGGTGCCGCTGCTTGCCGCGGTGACAGAGCCAATAATGCAGGAGGGCGCGTCGGGCGCGCCGGGAATCGGAACGCCGTCTTTCTTCCACGCATAATGCACGTCCAAACCTCCTTCGGTTACCAGGGTAAACAGTTTGGACGTCCCGATTTCAACCTGCAAATCGTTCTGGAGCCCAAAGAGAATGGAGAACGGCTTGGCGATGCGGACCTTGGCCGCGCGGGAGAACAGTTCCTGCAGCACGGCACCGCTCTGCACATCGCGCACGCGGCACTCAAAGGCATCCTCTCCCTGGGTCGGCCCCGGGAAGGTGAGCGCGCTGCCCGTGGCGCCGGGAATCTCCACGAGGTCCTTTGCGCCGCCCACGCGGAACCACTGGTACTCGACGACCCCCGTCGGTTCGTCGGCAACGACTTCGATTTGCCGGTCGCCGTCGGCCACATACATGCACAGGTCTTCCGGTTCACGCGCTATCGCAAAAGGCACCAGCGTCAATTGGGCACTGTCTGAAATCAACTGGCCCTGCATGGGCGGGGGCACGGTGAGCACCACGCGGTAGTGGCCCCCCGAGTTTGCGTCCGCGGCAAACATCAATTTCGACGCGCTGGGCGCCGACGGCACCGCAGTCCAGTCCGCCGACTTGGAGTCGGGGCGGCCCGTCCCCGGTGTTCCGGTATAGCGCTGCCACACATAGCTGAGATTCGTCACGCTGGCCGGGGTGTCCACGGAGAACAGACAGGGCTCGCCAAGGCGCGCTGTTGTGTCCTGCGGCTGTTTGGTGATCATCAGCACGCCGAACACGTTAACCTGATAGATCCCGGTCGTGGCATATGGGGATGCCGTGCATCCCGCCGTCACCACATCGTTGACAACGCAGCGGAAACTGCCGCTGTCGGCCACTTGCGCCCTGGTGAGGGTCAACACATTGCCCGCGACGCTGTAGTCGCTGCCCACACCCGGGGCGAAAGGGTCCCAGTCGGTGCCGTTGGGACTGAGACGCTGCCACTGATAG
Source organism: Candidatus Hydrogenedentota bacterium (assembly GCA_903922535.1). Next base: position 1,602 of record CAIXUF010000150.1, on the reverse strand, counting down.
GAGAACGCCGGCGTGCCATAGGCGGATGCGTTGCCGCCTTCGGCAAACACCGTGAAGGTGATCCCGGTGCCCTCGAGGATGCCGCGCGACGTGGCCTGCGAGGTGAAGTTGATGGGAATGCTCCCATAGGTCACCGTGACCGGCCCGGCCGTCACCTCCTGCGTGTCGTCGTCAACCAGGCACCGGAAGCTATCCGGCTCCGGCAGTGCGCAGCCGACGTGGTACGAGATCGTGGGCTGATCAAAGTCGGTTCCCGTGTAGTCCTCCCAGAAGCCCGACTCAGGGTTGAAAACCTGCCACAGGTAGGAAAGGTTTCCGTTGTACTTGCCCGGCTGCACCGCCACCGAGAGCACTGCCTGACCGTTTGGATTCACCGTCACGGGTTGGAGAGGCGCAATTTCCATAATCTTGCCGAGAACCACCGGCGTCCCGGTGACCACCGTGGTGGTGAAAAGACTGCCTGGTGACAGACTGCCCGGCGCCCCGCCGCCGGGCTCGGCCGGAAGCAGCACGTCGCCGCCGCCGCCCACATTGAGCGAGACGTTATCCAGCACCTCATAATAATTGTTGCGCACATAGATCTGATCATAACCTTCATAGATGCCCGACAACCGGACCATCTGGACGCGATGGTCGCCTGTGAACATGCCGATTACGCCATTGTCGCCTTCCTGGTTCCAAAAGCCGCCCACGGTGTCCAGATAGCCCTGGGTCGCGGCCTTGTGGTATGGGATGACCGTGTTGGACTGGAGCAGCTCGCCGATGAACGGATGCCCCTTGTCCGAGTCGAACGAGTTGCCGCCCCGGATGGCATCCCAGTTGGTCGTCGTGCCCAGATTGATGGTGATCGGGTCAAGAACGGGCATATTGTCGAAGAGCAACTGCTGGGACATGTTGGTTATCCGGCTGAAGAAGCCGTTGCGCTGCGCTGCTGCGGAGCCGTTGACATTGTTGGCCACCACGCTGGGGGCACCATCCAGAAGGATGAGCGAACCCTGCAGTTTGACCATGCCGGGCAGGCCGACCCCGCCCGGTACGCCTGCGGCGCCGGCACCACCGTTGCCGCCCGCGGCGCCGTTGCCGCCCGCGGCGCCCGCGGCGCCGTTGCCGCCTTTGCCCATGATGCCCGCATTCGACCCCAAGGCACCACTAATTGTGCTGTTGGAAATACTGATCGCGGGACCTGTGCCGCCCACGCCGCCCGCGGCACCCACCGTAGCCCCCCCCGCGGCCGCCGATCCACTGCTTCCGGCAGTTCCGTTTGACCCGCCAGCCGCCGAAACGCTGAAGACGGGGGTGCCAATGACGTTGAGCACACCGCGCGCCGCCAACACAAACACTCCGCCGCCCACACCACCCGCACCACCGGTCCCGCCGCTGCCGCCGACCCCGCCATCACCACCCTTGCCGCCGAATCCGCCACCACCGCCCTGACTCGCGGCATTGCCCGGATGCGCGCCACCGGCGGCGGCACCGCCGACCCCGGCATGAGCTCCATTGCCGGAACCGCCTGCTCCAGGCGTTCCAGAGTTGTCCATGTGACCCTGGCTGCCGCCGTTGCCCACCATACCGGCAGTTCCTCCTGAGGCACCACCACCCGCG
>CAIXUF010000149.1 GCA_903922535.1 Candidatus Hydrogenedentota bacterium | reverse complement strand
GTGGGACAACGTGTCCGTCATAACGTCCAAGTTCAACCACATCCCCGGCGGGTCGAACGTGCTCTACATGGACGGCCACGTCGATTTCCTCAAGTATCCCGGCGTGCCGCCGGTGGACAAGCTGACCGCGTCATTCATGCACCTTTTCGACTTCCAAGGCGCGTGACGGCATAGCGCCCGACAACGGCCGCGATGGAGCAGAGGTGCCGACGACGCGAATTACTTCAGCGTCACGCGAATCTTGCGCACGCGGGCGTTGTCGAGGCCCGCGCCGGGCATGAGTTCGAGCCAGTGGCGCTCGCCTGTCTTGTCCAGGTCGTTCATGATCATGCACACGCGGCACTCCGTGCCCGGCCTCATCAGGGCCGGGCGCATCAGCCGCGCAGGAATGGCCGCCTCGTAGCGGGTGATCACACCGTCGCGGCGCACCGCCAGTTTCACGTCCGTGTTCACCGTCTCGGCTGATTCGCCGACGCCCTCGTAGAGGAAGGTTTCGGGGCCGTTCTTGGTGAGCGTGAAGCCCCAGTGCCAGTCGTCGATGAAGAACTCGACATTGTCCGCCGCCCAAACCGTGTCGCCCATGTACGGCTGCACATGCTCGTTGTCGGTCGTCTCGGTAGCGAAGTAGAGATACTGGTCGTCCCACATCAGCGACATGCGGCTCGAAAGGTCGTCCGTCTTGGAAGCGTCAAAGCCCGTCGAGGGGTAGGGCAGGGGCGCCCACTTGGCACCGGCCCACTCGGACAGATCGGCGTCTATATTGATGTCGCCGGGCGCGCGCACCACCTCCATCGTCGGCGTCAGCGGGAGATCAACCGACACGACCACCGGCGGCCCGTACTCGGTGATTTTGTAGACGGTGAAATACTTGGGCACGGGAAAACGCACCACCGCGGGGTCCTTGGCGGCGATGTGAAACGTCACCGGCACGCTGCCCCTGGCCGGGGCCGTGTAGTCCGCCCCCGGCGGCGTCACCGCCCACCCCGGCACGATCTCCCAGGAAAGCCTGCCGTCAAAAGGCTTGTCGTGCGGATTCTGAACGGTCACTGTCACATCCCGGTCAAGCGGCGCGCCGTAGGGCACGTCCACTTCCTCACAGGACACCAAGTCGTGGTGCACGGCATACATCTCCGCCATGCGCTTGCCCGTCACCACATCGTCGGGCAGCACGTTGCCCTGCTTGATCACGGACCAGCCCACCTGATCGTTCCGCACGCGCACCAGCAGGTAATGGTTGAAGTTGCCCTCCTCCTCCGTCGCGCCGCCGCTGCCCACCCCGGCCCCGCCGCTGATGACATAGTGAACCCCGTCACGCACGCCGCAGTCCCGGTACACGTGGACATGCCCCGCAAAGACCGCCCGCACGGGATAGCCCTTAATCGCCGCCTCCACGTTGTCCCAGTGCGGCGCCCAGTCCTTGGGCTTGCCCAGTTCGTCCGTGTCGGAAAACAGCGGCTGGTGCAGGAACAGGAAGATGTTCTTCGCATCCCCCGCCGCCTTCAACTGCTCCTTCAGCCACTCCACCTGCGGGTCCGGTATCCGGTCCAGCGCGCCCACCTCCTCCGTGTCGAGCGCGATGAACAGGCTGTTCCCATAGCGAACCGCATAGCGCGTCGGCCCCATGTGCTGCATCCACAGCTTCTCCGACGCCTCGTCGCTGATATCGTGATTGCCGACCACCGGCAGGAACGGCGCCTTCAGCACGCCCGTGATCCGCTCGAAAGCCTCCCATTGCGGCGGCAAACTGTCCGACGACCCGCCCAGGATCAGATCGCCCACGTCAATCACAAACGACGGCTGCAGAATGTTAAACTCCCGCAGCATCTGCTTGTAGCACTCCGGCTGGTCCGTCGGCACATAGTTCTGGTTGTCGCCGATAACGACGAAGTCAAAGGAGTCGGCGCATATCGGGGGACCGGCCTTGAATTGCGCCAGCGCCTTGTCGAGGGCGGTGGCGGCGAAGACGTTGGTTGCGGCGAGTGTCAGGGCGGCCGTGACAGTTGCCATAAAGAAAAAGCGTACGGGTTTCATCATGGTGTGAATGGCTTTCCTGTTGTCTGGGACAGAATGGATCATACACCAGACTGAGCAGCCGCGGATATGGGACAAACCTTCACTGCCGGATAACGATCATATCTCTTCCGAGATGGGACTGGCATGAAGTGCGTTCCTCTGGGCCGTGTATCGCCGTAACCTGCGCGCGCTGGGCAGCGAGACAATCCAACCGTTCATATAGGCGGGTTGCGGCCTCAGGTCCCGCAGGGACCAATGTGAATAGCCGGAGGTAAAACCTCCGGTCAGACGGCAAGCACACCCCGTTCTGCAACCCCTTGGGGTTGAATGTGGACACGCGCCAAACCTGCAGCCCTTCACATTCAACCCGCTTACGGGGTTGGGGCGCGCTCCTGGCCGCATACCGGAGGTTTTACCTCCGGCTATTCACATTTGTTCCCTCCGGGAACCCGCGCAGGCGCGCATGTTCTGCATTCACCTGGGCGGTGGTCTGCGCAATGAACACCAACCTTTCCTTCGCAGTTTTACCGAAGAAAGCGATGTGGATGTGCTTGTGGAATTTGATCCTGCACACCTCCCGGGGATGATCCGTCTGTGCGGCATGGAACGCGAACTCTCGGGTATTGTGGGTCGGAAAGTCGACATGCGAACCCCCAACGACTTGAGTCGCTATTTCCGGGACGAAGTCATGAATACGGCGGTCGTGCAATATGCCGCTTAACGACGACCTGACGCGCCTGCGGCACATGATCGAGGCGGCCGAGGAAGCCATGGGTTATGTGTGGGGACTTTCCTCGACCGAATTCGAAAACAGCCGGCCCTTGCAGCATTCCGTTGTGCGGTGCATTGGAATCGTCGGTGAAGCATCCAGTCGCTTGTCGAATGAACTCCGCGAATCCAACCCGCGGGTTCCGTGGGTGGACATAATTGGCATGCGCAATCGCATCGTCCATGCCTACTACGACATTGACATAGGCGTAGTCTGGAAAACGGCTGTCGAAGATTTGCCAGCCCTTTTGCCGGAGTTGCGAACCATCGAAAAAGGATTGGCGGCGCCGAAATAAGTCTGCCGTCAACTCCCTCCTCCGGGGCTGGTAGCGGTTCCTGTCCCTGCGGTTATTTCCCAATCAAATGCAATTGGTCATATTCTTCCGTCCTTCACCGACAACAACATAGAAAACGGCGCGGGAAAGTTATCGCTCTCCCGCGCCGCGTCAGTCGCGATTCGAAGGGTATTCCTATTTCAAACTTTGTCCTTCGGCCTTTGCCCTTTATCCTTCAACCTTCTCCCACACCTCGGTCTTTGCCGATTTCAGTACCGCGTCGCAGATCCGCTGCGTCTCCATCCCGTCGCGGAAAGTCGGCGTGGTGATCACGCCCGTTTCCAGGCCTGTCAGGAAGTCGGCCAGCGCGTGGACGAAGGTGTGCTCGTAGCCGATGGTGCAACCGGGCACCCACCAGTGCTTCATGTAGGGATGGTGGGAATCGGTCACCAGAATCGTGCGCCAGCCAACCACATGCGCAGCATCTTCGTGGTCGTAGTACTGGAGCTGGTGCGGGTCTTCGAGATCGAAGCAGACCGACCCCTTCTCGCCGTTGATTTCGAAGGTGTTCTGGTTCTTGCGTCCGCGGGCGTAGCGGGTGGACTCGAAGGTGGCCAGCGCCCCGTTTTTGAACCGCGCGAGAAAGGCGCAGGCGTCGTCGATGAGCACCGGCTTGCGCACGTTCGGATCGTCCTGCAATGCGCGTTCCTTGATGAACGTCTCTGTCATGGCGGTGACCTTGTCCACGCCGCCTATGAGCCAGACCGCCGTGTCAATGGAATGGGCGAGGAGGTCGCCCGTGACGCCGCTGCCCGCGACGGCCGCGTCAAGACGCCACAGCGTCTGGCCGCCCTGCGGGACGTCGGCGCTGATGGTCCAGTCCTGGAGATACTTGGCGCGGTAGTGGAAGATGCGGCCCAGCCGCCCCTCGTCGATCAACTGCTTGGCCAGCGTGATGGCGGGCACGCGGCGGTAGTTGAACCACGCCATGTTCGCCACGCCCGCCTTCTCGACGGCCTCGACCATTTCGAGGGCCTGCGCGCCGTTCATCGCGAGCGGCTTCTCGCACAGCACGATCTTGCCCGCCTTGGCCGCGGCCACGACGATGTCATGGTGCGTGTTGTTCGGGGCGACGATGTCAATCACGTCGAGATCGTCGCGCTCGACCATCTTGCGCCAGTCGGTTTCGGTGCTCTGCCAGCCCCAGTTCTCGGCGAACGGGATAAGCTTCTGCTCGTCTTCCGGCCGCGCGCAAGCCGCCTTCAGGACAGGCTCGTATCCGAGGTCGAAGAACTTGCCGACTTTGCAGTACGCATTCGAATGCGTGCGGCCCATGAATCCGCAACCCATGAGACCTATGTTGAGCTTCTTCTTGGCCATCTCTCTTCTCCCTTTTTCGGGCCGTTAGGCCGTTCCAAGAACGCGGCAAGATGCCGCGTCTACGTTGTGGGGTCCATTCCGGCTCACCCGTATTTTTGGTTAAGCACGTCAATCGCCTTCTTGCAGTGCTCCGTCACCGCCCATGCATCGGGCCAGAAGCACAGGTCAATGGTCCACCAGTTGTGCGGCACGCCCGCCTTGTTCAGTTCGGGAATCAACTCATCGAAGTTGATAACGCCCTCCCCAAAAGGCGCGTGCGTGCTCGTCTCGTCGCCGTGCAGCGTGCCATCCGAGTCTATCAGGTGCAGGTGGTTAATCTTGCCGCGCAGCTTCTGCGCCAGTTCGAGTTCACCTCCGGGCAGCGTTTCCTTCTTGCCAGGCTGGCGCGCGCCGACCGCTGCAACCATGTGCGCGTGACAGGTGTCGAACTGCACGCCGAAGTTGTCGCTGTTCACTTCGTCGAGGATGCGGAAGATGTCCGACGGCTTGTTGAACGCGAAGCCCGGCTCGAACTCCCAGGTGACATACACGCCCTTGTCGGCCGCCTCGGCGGCGCAGCGTTGCCAGGTGGACACCACGCGTTTGCGGGCCGTGTCCTCGTCCACCTCCTCGAAGATGGTCGGCGGCTGGACGCAGTCCACGCGGATGCCGGGGATGCCCAGGTCCACGCAGAAGTCGAGGTTCTTG
>CAIXUF010000148.1 GCA_903922535.1 Candidatus Hydrogenedentota bacterium | reverse complement strand
CAACATGCACGGACCATCAGGACATGGTCCACAACAGTGCGAATGGAAGCGTGACGTCCCGGTGACGGAAGTGGAAGGTGTCCGCCAAGTCGGACACTTCTCGTTTGACAAGGCCTTCTCATGGAAGCGAAAGGGCAAGGGCGTTGCCGCGAGGCAAGGTCTGGAGGAAGCCCAACGCAAACGCACGGGGCGACGAACAGGAACCGGATACAAGGTGTGGTACGCACCGGACGAGGGGGCACGTGACCTCGAAGTCCGCTATCTGCTGCTTGGTGCGTGCTTTATAAATCCGGCGTCTACGTGCGGAAAGTTACGACGCTTACTCCTGGAGACCTGCCGGACTGTGCGCAAGCACTGGGCGCCGGGGAACCGTCGCCGAACGGCCGGCAGGAGTCAGCAGAAGGCATAGTAGTCGGAGGTAGCCAGGCCTGCACGCCAACGACGTGAAACCGACGAAGGCCGGAACCGTAGACGGGAGAATACGAGGCGGGAAGACGTGAACAGTCAACCGGTCAGACAACTGTGGTTGCCCTTGGTCGTGAAGGGCGAACTGGGCACGTGCGACCTGTCGGCGGAAAACCCGACGGAAACGTGGGGACTCATGGAGTGGATGGTGGCTCCGGGGAACCTGCGCGCGGCGTATAACCGCGTGATGAGCAACAAGGGCGCGCCGGGCATTGACGGGATGACCGTGGAGGCTTTGGCGGCATATTTGCGGGCGGAGTGGCCCGCGATCCACGAGCGGTTGCTCGCGGGAACATACCGGCCCGCGGCGGTGCGGCGACACGAGTTGCCGAAACCGGGTGGCGGAATCCGGGTGCTGGGAATACCAACAGTGCTGGACCGATTCATCCAGCAAGCGATGCTGCAAGTGCTGCAACCTGAATGGGACCCGACCTTTTCGGATGGGAGTTTCGGCTTCCGACCGGGGCGGTCGGCCCACCAGGCAGTAGCACGGGCACAAGCGCATTACCGGGCAGGAAGCCATTGGGTCGTGGACCTGGATTTGGAAAAATTCTTCGACCGGGTAAACCACGACAAGTTGATGGCCTTGGTCGAGGCACGCGTGCAAGACTGGCGCGTGCGGCGGCTGATTCGCCGGTTTCTGACGGCGGGTATGGCCTGCGGGGATGTGTACGTGCCACGGTCGGAAGGGACGCCGCAAGGTGGCCCGCTCTCGCCGTTGCTGGCGAACCTGTTGCTGGACAAACTGGATCGGGAACTGGAGGCGCGGGGACATCGCTTTGTGCGCTACGCCGACGACTGCAACATCCACGTGGGCAGTCGGCGGGCCGGGGTGCGGGTGATGAACTCGATCAGTCGTTTCCTGACGGAGCGGCTGAAGTTGAAAGTGAACGAGGCCAAGAGCGCCGTGGCCCAACCGCACGAGCGTTCCTTCCTGGGGTTCAGCATCTACTGGGGTGGCGGGGTGTCGGTCAGCGTGAAAGCGCGGGAACGACTCAAGGCCAAGGTTCGGGAACTGACCAGCCGCAATCGGGCATGCAGTCTGCGCCGGATCATCGGCGAATTGGCGGCGTATCTGAACGGTTGGAAGGCATACTTCCGGATCGCGACGGCCAAAAGCCCCTTGCGTGAACTGAGTTCATGGATATTGCGCAAACTCCGCTGCTACCTCTGGAAACAGTGGGGCGGGCGTGGGTATCGCGAACTCAAACGACGCGGCGTCAGCCGCGAACTCGCATGGAACACCAGCAAATCGGCGCATGGGCCGTGGCGGTTGAGCCGCAGCCCGGCGCTGGGGATCGCATTGCCGACTCGCTATTTCGTCGGACTGGGACTACCCTTGTTGCACGTATGACCGTACGGAACCGCCCGGTGCGTGATCCGCACGCCGGAGTGGTGTGGGAGGGGAGGAGCCGCGAGGCTCCCCCCTATCCCGATGAAGCGGAACAGACATGATTGATCTTCAAGCATTACGGATTCGACAAATGCAGGCAGATGACTCTCCGAGAATTGCAAAGGCGTTTGCCGATATGAACAAGACGCAAGCGCAGTATGAGCGGTACTGGCAGGAGAACGTCGAAGGCAAGCGCGTGACGCTTGTCGCCGTGCTTCACGGCGCCGTGGTCGGATACGCGAATGTGATCTGGGAACCGGACTATGCGTCATTCCGGCAGAATGCAGTTCCGGAGATCAACGACATGAACACGGTCACGCGACTCCGCAAGAACGGCATCGGGACCCGGATGATCTTGGCGGCCGAGGAACTCGTCCGCCACGCCGGCAGGAAAGTAATTGGCATCGGCGTTGGGGTTACGCCTGACTACGGTATT